>JAICHN010000005.1 GCA_025924845.1 Chloroflexota bacterium
CATGGCCGCCGGGCAATTGCCTTGATCGTTTGCACGGCGGCGCCCCGCTTGGCGCACCACGCCGCCACGGCGTCAAACGTCGCCGTGTAATGGGCATCGTGGTTAGTGATATAGCTGTAAGGGAGCAGTACTGAGTCGAAGTCGAAGCGCTCCAGGCTGCGCAGATGGGTCGCGGCGATTTGCGTGCCATGGCCCGTGATGCCGATCGCGCCGATCAAGCCTTGGTCGCGGGCCTCGATTGCCGCGTCAAGAGCGCCGCCGGGGCTCAGCGCGACGTCCCATTCAATCGGATCGGACAGGTTATGGAGCTGCAGCAGATCGACATGGTCCACCTGCAGGCGCTCGAGGGAGCGATGAATCTCCTCCTTGGCATCCGCGTAATGTCGTTTGCCGGTCTTGGTAGCTACGAAAAAGTGCTCGCGATAGCGGCTCATCCAGGGACCGATGCGCAGCTCGGCATCACCATAAGAGGCCGCGACATCGATATGATTTACCCCATATTGAAGGAGAACCTCAAGCGCGCGGTCGGCTTCCTCCTGCGTGGCGTTACCGAGCGCGGCGGCCCCGAAGATGGCGCGGCTGCTCTGCCGGCCAGTTCGTCCGAACGATTGGGTAGCTATCACGGATATTGCCTCCCTGAACCATGCCATATTCTGTAACGGTCATGGTACATCAGCCGGACCGTAGCGTGCCTATTCGCGACCAGGGAGGCGCTTGCTTCGGGTGCGGTTGGTCGGCAGTAGGGGCTCAAGTCGCCAGGCTCGCCGGCGCCGGCAAGCCAGCCCGGCAACTTGCGCCCCAAAGACCCAAAGCGTTTCCACAAACGTGGGGGATGCCCATCAGTGCTATCATCTTGACGACCCACTGGGAGCGCGAGCGTCTCGCTCGTCCTCGTGGTTGCCGCGGACGGGATCGCGCCGCGGACGCACCTGCGGGCGACTCGCGCTCCCAGGCGACTTCGTCAACAGAGTAAATGATGAGGAGAATCAGCTATGCGGGCGAATCATGTGAAACGACGGTTGGCGGCCGGTGAGCCCTCGATCGGCACCTGGCTTGCCCTTCCCTCACCGGAAGGCGCTGAGTACGTGAGCAGGCTGGATCTGGACTGGTTGGTGGTGGACACCGAACACAATGCCATCGACATCAATGCGCTGAGCAGGATGTTTACGGCGATGGCCGCCTCCCACACCGCGCCCATGGTACGCATTCCCTGGAACTCGGCAGAGAACTTCAAGCGGGTGCTCGACGCCGGAGCGTGGGGCGTGGTGGTGCCTATGGTCAATAGCCGCGCCGAAGCGGAGCAGGCGGTCTCCGCCCTGCTGTACCCGCCGGCAGGCACGCGAAGCGTGGGCGGCGGACGCCATGGAATCAGCTTTGACGCGGGCGCCGAGCAGTATTTCCATCACGCGAACCAGGAATTGCTGCTGGTGCTCCAGATCGAGCATATCCAGGGCGTGGAGCATGTGGATGAAATCCTTTCCGTTCCCGGAGTGGACGCCTGCTTTATCGGGCCAAACGACCTCGCGGCCTCCATGGGCATCGGTCTAGGGGTGCCCTTGGAAGGTGATCATCCTCGTCTGGTCGAGGCGATCGCCGAAGTCGAGCGCTCGTGCCGGAAGCACGGCGTTGCTCCCGGGATTCACTGTTCCAACGCGGCGGGGGTGCGACTCCGTCTCGCCCAGGGGTTCCAGTTCTGCGCCATGGCCAGTGAACTCAGTTACATGCTGAGCGGACTGCGCGGCGAACTGGCCCAAATCGACTGGCGCCCGTCCCAAGACGCACGGATTGGCGGAGAAGAGGCCGGAGCGGCCGTGCGATACTGATCGGGAACCCGCAGTCGGAGGCCCTCTGAACCTGCGACCGCGGTCGCGAGGTAGGGACGAACGGCCGCGGCCGGGTGTACCGGGTCGTCCCGCTTACGCCCGCTCATGCCGGAAAAAGCTACTACAGCTTGGCCTAAATACCACGGCGGTTCCGGCTGCCAAGGGCACTCACAAGGGGTGCCCCTACCAAGAACGATGTGCTCGGGATGGGGCCGGCCGGGGGCCGTCTGGGTGTTGTGGACGAGGCCGGGGCTTCTCGATCTCTCCAGATGCACCGGTCTCGCGGTATGGGTAGGATGCGCGCCCGAACCCGCCCTCCATTCCGTCCATATCATCGGTTCATCAGTGCTTCAGAACGAGTTGACCCGCCCTGCCTATCGCGAAGGCGCCCACGCTAATCTCATCTTAGGAGATGATTTGCGCGGGGAGCGATCAGGCCGGACTGCCCGCGCTGGGCACTTTGTCCGGAAGCGCGGGTGCGGTTTCGCGCTCATCGGTGAGCAGTCCAACCCCGCCCAGTCGATCCACCTCCCCGCCGTGGCGGAGGAGAATGCGGACGGCATCCTCGACCCGATCGGTGGTTCTCACCGTCACCAGGGACCGGCCCGATTCCACTTGCTCCTGAAAGTACCGCGCATCCTCTTCACTGACTCCCAATCCGCTCAGACCTCCGATGAGCCAGCCCGCCCCGCCGCCGATTAGCGTAACCAGGATACCCCCTGCGATGAAGGGGCCGATGCCCGGAATCACCAATGCGCCGGTCGCGGCGAGAAACGCGCCAAGCGCCCCGCCCAGAATACCACCCGTCACCGCACCTTCGGTCACGGTGTTCGGCTTGAGCGCCGGATCGGAGGCAATGGATTCCCCCCCGCCCCGTCCTTCCGGATCGGGCGCTATGATCCCGAGCTGATCCTCGGTGAAGCCGTTAGCCTGAAGATCACGCAGCGCGGCGTCGGCCTGCGTCCTGAGGTTGAATAGGCCCGCGACGATGTGCTCCATCGTTCGTTTCCTCTCCCCAAATGTCGGCAAGGATCCCGTGCATGTCACGCGAAGTGAGGGCACAACACCTTGCGCCCTCACTTCGTTGAACTGTGTTGCCGTGCCGGCCTGGACGGTTCTCGAAGTGCAGGTACGGCCTGGCCTACATTCCCGGGCGGTTCCGTGGGGCCCCCGGCACCTCTACGTGACGGGCGCCCACAGTCCCGGCAGTTCCGTAGGGGCACCCCTTGTGGGTGCCCTTCGCGGCCTGACCGAGGGCACCCACAAGGGGTGCCCCTACCTGCGCGATAAAACCTGCGCCGAAGTCTGCTAAGTGTCGTCTCGGGTCGAGCGATTCGCGGTACCGCCGATGCGGTCTCCAAGATCTTCCGCTCGCCGGCCGATCGTGTCGGCATCGTCACTTACCGTGTCGGCTCCGCTGCGCACCTTGTCGCGAACGTTTCCCGCGGCGTCTCGGAGCTTTCCTTCGGCCTTGTCGTTCTGCCCCTTGGCCTTCATATCAGGGTTGTCGGTCATGTCGCCGACCTTTTCCTTGATGGTGCCTGCACCCTGCTGGACTTTCCCTTTCATCGACTCCGGGTCCATCGGTTCATCCTTCCCGCTATGGGCAGTCCGCGGCAGTCGCCGTCCGGCCTTTCGCCCGTGCTTCGGAACCTGACGTGGTTCCTCTGTCCAGTGTGGCCCGGACAGCGCCTCGGGCCATCGGCCATACGGGCCGGCCATAGCGGAAAAACGGTCTAACCCTTCTTGGGTCAAGCGGTCGGCTACAGAACCATGTGATGGGAAAGGACTCTCTGGACAATATGCAAGACCTCGTCGTTCGCGGCGGGTACTTGCAGATAATCGCTGGCGCCGGCGCGTAAGCAGCCTATGATGTCTTCCGCCGCGCCAAAGCTGCTTACCACGACCATGGGCACATCAAGCTCAGCTCGGTGGACACATCCTATGACTCGTTCAGCGCCAGATCCCAGGCTCGCTTGATCCACGATGATGAGCGACGGGAGGGCCGACGCACCGGCAGTCGGGACGGCAAGGCTATGGATGGCCTCGCGATCCGAGCAGGCAAGCTGCACGATAAAGCCCGCGCGCCGGAGCAACCGAGCTAGGGTGACGCGTCGGTCCTCGTCGGCAGTGATCAACATGATCGCGGGAGTGTTTATCACCAGTAGGTCTCCAAGGAGTCGTTGCCAGGCAACCATGGCCTTTTGACGGACGAATAGTCTGCCATGGACTATCCAATGACCGATAGTACGCGGGGCGCGTCTTCATCGCGTCTTCACCATTTCGGGGGACGCAAAAACCTAATGGCGCTCGTTGGTCAAGAGCGGGTCAAGCGAGCATAGAGCGCCACGACGGATGGATCGGGCTCGACGCCCAGTTCGTCGCGCGCGACGCGGCAATGCTCGAGGTAGGTAGCGCGCACCGCTCCGCTATCCGCCATGGCGTGCGCGACCAGAAGGATCCTTCGCGCTATGGCCGGGTCGTCGGGGCTGAATTCCGCCTGTCGGCGCAGCAGCACAAGTGCCTCCTGTGCTCGGCCGGTCTGCTCCGCCGCCGTGGCGGCAAGCTGCAAGGCACGGATCGCTTCACCGTTCCAATAGGCGCGGAACGGCGCCAGCCAATCGCCTTCAAGGTCCGCCATGAAAGGGTGCTCGAGAAGTGACAGCAATTCGGCGGCGGAGCGCTGCTCACCCGCCTGGACGCTTTTTATGCAGGCGTGCAAGCGATCAAGGTCGGACTGGTAGGAGGGGCAGAGATCGCCTGGCAGCAGCACGCCTCGGCCATCCTTCATTGGAAGTGTATGCCCCACGCCCAACTTCTTGAACATTTTCCGGAGGGCATAGAAAGTATTGCGAAGCGCCTTTCCGGCCTGCTCGCCGTCCAACTCCGGAAAAAGATCGAGGGCCAGGTCATCACGAGAAAAGCCGCGCTTGCCGTGTGCCAGGGCGTACCAAAACAGGGTACGGGCCTCCATATAGCGCCAGCCGTCTTTCCCCACCTCGGTGTCGCCGATCGTGGCGGTTGGGCCACCAAAAAAGCGGAGTACCACATGATGAGGCGGCGTGGCTGCCGCATCGTCCGCCGCGCAGCTGGTAGTATGCGGCGCAATCTGGGCGAGGATCGCCTCGTCCCACGGGGCAATAGGGTAGCGGCTCTTTCGCCTGAGTTCGGCGGCGAGATTGCGCGCCCGGTTGATGTCGCCCTCGACGGCAAGGATGCGGGCGAGGTGCGCTCGGGCATGCGCGGCAAGGGGACGGAAACCACGCGCTGATTCGGCGGCCGCCTCAAGTTGGAGGCGTGCCGATCCGATGGGCGACGAGAGCAGCGCGCGAGCGATCAGCGCGGCCGGGTGCGTGGCCGGCGCCCTGGCCAGTGCCTGATTGGCGGAAGGCATATCGTCCGCTTCCGCCAACAGCAGGCTGAGCATGGCATGAGCATGATCGCTCAGAGCGCGCGGGTCGTCGGCAGGCGCCTCGGCCAGTACCTTGTACAGCAACCTTACGGCCTCCGTACGCTCGTCGCGCGCCGCCAACACATCGGAGAGCGAGGCGAGGAGAAGCGGGCGAAGTCCGACTTCGGCTGCCCAGGGATGCCCAAGCGCTTCGCGGAGGCAGGCTGCGCTTTCGTCGTTACGGCCCAGAACGTGGAGGAGCATGGCTCGATTATTCGCGGTTTCGAGAAGGAAACCGATCTTCCCGCTTGCCCCAGCCAGCGCATACGCCTCGCCGTAGAGTCGTTCCGCGTCTTCAAGCCTGCCCATGCGTCGGCAGGCAAGCGCCAGCCCGTGCAAAGACAGTAGGCGGGTACCCGCCGCCACCAAAACTTCGGCTCCCGTCAGATTAAGCGTGGATAGGGCGCGCCGGAACGCCGCCGCCGCTCGCACCGGCTCGTCCCCCGCCAGCAAGAGTGTTCCCTCCACGGACAGTGCGTAGCAGCGCGTGCCCATCTCGAATGTGGCGTCCTCACCCCTGCTGACTCGCTTTACGCCGGCCAGTACCATTTGGAAGGCCCAGGGCCTCCGGCGGGCACGGGCGCACAGGCCCAGAAGGCGCAAGCGATCCACCTGCTCTTCCTGTCTTACCGGACGGATGGCGCGAATAGTTGCGTGGACCTTCGCGGCGCCCTCGCGGACCAGCGTACGGTTGGCCAAAAACAGAACCAACGACGGCGCGGTACGTAGGAGGGCGCCGGGGACGAGCGTCTCCATGGTCACCGCGTCGGCCTCTCGCTGATACCAGGCCGCGAGGCCCGCCCGGCCGGCGGCCCTTAGCGCCTGGTGGTACTCACGTTCGCGCGCGAACAGGACGGCGGCCGAACACGGGTCGATTGATTCCAGCGCCGCGCCCATGGCGGTGAGGGCAGCACGTCGGGCGGCGGGGTCCAACGCGGCCAGTGCGGCAATCCGGGCGTTGTCGCTGAGCCGACAGACCCCATGGTCAGCCAGTTCAAGGAGGACAGTTTGGTCGGCAAGGGTGTCGAGGGCCGTTTCTATCTCCTCCATGGGGAGGCCCGCGGCCTGAGCGAGTATGGATACGGTACAGGTCGGGGCGACGGCCAAGAGGTTGATCACCCGGCGCGGTAGGTCCGGAAGGCTCGGAAGGATTTCGTCGCGTAGCTCGGCCACCAGGGCCGAGTGGCCGCCAGGGCGGTACGATATGGGCCAGACGCCGCGGTCGGCGCCGGCGCGGGCCACAAAGCGCTCGCGCTCCTCCTCGTCGAGGCGCAACGACTCGGTGCCGAGCACCATAACCTGTCCCTGATCTTCAAGCCAGCGCCGCAACGCCGCGGGCGCGGCTCCTCCCTCACGCCCAGCCACCATCAGGCACACATGCCCTGGGAGATAACGGAGCAGCCGCCCGATCACGGCCCCAGCAGCGGCGGAGCGGTGCGCATCGTCCAGAATGAGCACCACGGGACCAGGGCGGCGGGCAAGGGCATCGATGATCGCGGCGAGCAGATGAGTTTCATCACCTGGGGGAATGTCGCCGATTACGGCGGAAGCGAGGCCCTCGAACAGCGAGCGCGTCGTTTCATCCAGCTCGTCGAGCGTATACCAGAGAATCGATCGCGGATCCAGGGATCGTGCGAACTCGGCCAGCAGGGTTGTCTTGCCGGCAAGGCCCGCCCCGATCACCTCCACCAGGCGAACGGAGCGACTAGCGCTCAGCAGTTCCGCCAAGCGTTCGGGACGGGGCACATGCCCACGCGGCAAGAGGGGGACGCGCGCCTTGGCGGCGAAGAGAGAGGCTAAACCGGTTCCGTAGTCCACGGCCGCTCCTGCAAGCACTGCACGATCTCCAAGGATGCGCATTCCACTACGTCGTGAATACACACTATAGCAGATGCAGGTTGGGCGGTCGATAGGGATCAACTCGTCTATACCTGAAATTGGCACCCCCCATTTCGTGAAGACGCAGTGAAGACGCGACCCCGTCATAGTAAATGGCGGCGTGACCGCATGGAGCGGCCGGCCGATAGGCAAAGGGAGTTTGGAATACCATGACCCAGTCACTTCGGGCCCTTCGCGCTCTTATCTTGCTTCTGGCCCTGGTTTGCCTGGCAATCATCGTCGGTGCGCCCGAGAGCGTGCCGCTCGTTGGCCCCTTCTAAAAATGAGGGCTACCTTGCCGCTGGTGAAACTTGCTCCCGCCGGGGTTGTCCTCGGCGGGGCAGCCCCGTCCATGCAGCGTCCCGCGTCCTCCACTCAGCTTCGCGGCTGGCGTTGGCTTGCCCTTGGCATAGGATCGGTGGCTCTGTGGTTACATACGTTATCGCTTGGGACGGGCATGGGGGCCGTGGCGCATTGGCTGCCCGGTCTGGCCATCGCCGCCGCCTTACGCTTCCTCTGGTTGAATCGGGCGCGCAAAGGACTTCGGCTGTTGGCGGCGGGTGCGGCATGCAATCTGTTGGTGATGCTACTGAACGGGGGCTTGATGCCAATCTCGCCACATACGGCGCAAGCCCTCGGGCTGCCGGTTCAGCAAGTCAATCGCGCCGGTATCGTGCAAGGCGGTTCGAAGGACCGCGTCATCCCTGATGGAGAGGCGCGCCTTGCCTATCTGGATGACCGCATCGTGTTTCAGGTTGGCAAGCGCCACACGGCGGCGAGCATCGGTGACGGCATCGTGGTGCTCGGCTGCATCGTCACCCTGATCGAGGAATTGCTCGGCGGTGCTGGGCAGTATCGGCCGGTCACGGCATCGGGCCGGCAGAGTGGATTGGCTACATCTCGTCGTCATGGAAGATAGGACAGCTGCCGGCTCCGATCCCCTGTCGCACGCACGGGGGGCGGCCCAGACCGTGCTTGTGGTGGATGATGACACGGCGATAGTGGAGTTCATCGAGCTCGCCCTGGCCGCGGCCGGCTATACGGTGTACTCCGGCCTCGGGACCGAAGCGCTCCGCATTGCAAGGGACGTGCATCCGCAGCTTATCTTGCTGGACATTATGATGCCCGAGATGGATGGGGCTGAGCTTAGCATGCGCCTGCGGGCCGACCCCGGCACGGCGGACATTCCGATTATCGCCATGTCCGCTCAGGATAGCCAGGAGTTCGCCGGGCGGAAATTGATGGTAAATGACCGACTACCGAAGCCGTTCCGTTTGCGGGACCTGTATGGTACGGTGGCTCAGTGGTGCGCCGGCATCTCGTAACGCCATTGGTAGCCGGAAGCGGTACGCGCCACCCGTCCCCAGCCGGGAAACGGGGCGTGCGTGAAAGTCAGGACGGCGTTCGTGTCGGCCGCTTCAGCCAGCAAGCGTGTACGCGATGCCTCAGAGGCTCGGCGCTCTTCATCGGTACGCTCAAAGAGGATCCAGTCGGGGTGCTCGACCTCGCAGGGATGGTGGAAGAGGTCGCCCAGATAAAAGAAGGTGCTGCCGGCCGACCGTACGCGCATGATGCAGTGCCCCGGTGATTCGCCTGGAGTATGCATCATGGTGATACCGGGAACCACCTCGTAGTCGCCGTCAACCAGATCGAGCAGGCCAAGCTGGTCGAGCGTGCCCAGATGCATGCCCGGCTCGGATCCTTCAAGGTCGCGCTCGGGGTTGCCTTCCCAGTCCGCCCGACCCAACAGGTAGCGTGCTCTGGGATAGCGCGGCATCTGGGCGCCTTCGCGCTCAATCGTGGCGCCGGTATAGTGGTCGCCGTGCGCGTGCGAGATAAGCACGTGGGTGATATCCTCGGTCTGAATACCGAGGTCCAGGAGCGCAGCCTGAACGCCGGGCGATCGCCCCGCCCCCAGGTCTCTCACCAACCAGGATGACGGATCGAGTTCGCCCCATCCGGGGTCAAGCAGGACGGATGCCTGTCCCAGGCGGACATGTACCAGATTCATTCCCAGTTCCATCTCGCCCTTGGCGTTGGCCTCGGGCATGGCGCGGCGCGCCTCGGCTTCCGGCCGACCGAGCCAGGCGATCATCGGAGCAGTGCGGAGAATGCCATCGGAAATCACCGTCACGATCGCCTCGCCCACCCGACGCGACGCGGTTTGGGCCGGTTGCTCTTCACTCACGATACTCACCCCTCCGGTTGGCGCTGCCCTCCGCGCTTACCATGGCCGCATGAACGGCTTCAGTTCGCCCACGCCCACATCCAGACGGTAGATTGAGCCGCCCTGGCCCTCGGTCACGTAGAGGCTTCGCTCGCGAAAGGCAACATTGGTTGGAGTACGGCCGCCCGAGGGAAGACTGCTGATGACCGTGCCGTCCGGCGCCATGACCCGTACCATTCCCGTCCCATAGTGGGCGACATACAGGTTCCCGTCATCGCCAAAGACCATGCCGTCTGGGCCCGCCTCATCAGGTTCCGGCGACGCCGGAGAGAGGACGGCGAGCGGCGCCTGTTCGGCGTAGCGTCCGGCGGAGCCCAGTCCGTAGCGATGAAGAATGCCGGTATGGGTCTCGCCCACGATCAGGGTGAGGCCGTCGCCGGTGACGGCAAGGCCGTTCGGGAAAGCGAGATCCCTGGCCACCAACGCCACCCTGCCGTCGGGTGCGACGGCGTAGACGCAACCTACCGGATTGGAGAGCGAGGAACCAAATGGGTCGGTAAAATAAAGGGTGCCGTCCGGGCCGAAGTACAGGTCATTGGGTCCTGCCAGGGCGGCGCCTTGGTAGTGGTCGGCGTACACCGTATAGGTTGGTGTACGGGTAGACACGCGCAGGATGCTTCGATTGGCGCAGTCGGCGATGAAAAGGTCGCCGTCCGGTCCGAAGCGCGAACCATTCGGCCCGCCGCCCGTATGCACCCACGCCTTGAGGGCGCCGTCGGTATCTTGGCGGCACACGTTGCCGCCCTCGATATCCACGCAATAGAGCGTTCCATCCCGATCGAAATTGATGCCCTCGGCGAAGCCAAGGCCCCGGCCGACTAAGATTGGCGAAACGTCGGACTTCATGCTGCTTCTCTCCGCTGCCGCGTGGTGAAAAACCCCGCCTCGGCGGGCTAAAGGTCGCCAACCTACATCATGAGCGGCGCCCGGACTCAGTGTAACCGCACGGGGGAGCATCGTGTCTTTACCACATGGTCGGTTCGCCCGTCCTGACACCAGTGGTAACCGGGGCCTACCAGGGTCGGGTATACTGGGCGTGAGCCCCCGTGCCGCCTTACCGCTTGGATGCCGCCATGTCTACCGACCCGTCCCTGTTCACCGTCCTTACCGCGTGGACGTTCGAACCGAGCGTGATCCTCGGTCTACTGCTTACCGCGGTGATCTATGTGGGCGGGGTGCGCGAGTTAAAGCGCCGTGGAAGGCTCGATCGATCGGTGGCGCCGCGTCACATGGTCTATTTTGGCCTGGGGCTTCTGGCTATTCTGGTATCGCTCGAGTCTCCAATCGACCGCTACAGCGCGCAGTTGCTCTGGATGCACATGATTCAGCATCTGTTGCTGCTGATGATCGCCCCTCCGCTGCTGCTTCTGGGCAAACCGATTCCGGTCATGGTGGTTGGGGCGCCCCGGCCCCTGGTCCAGTGGTTGGCGCGAAGTCACGCTCGAACCGGCTGGTTTAAGGGCATTACGCATCTGTTGATCAACCCCTGGTTCGCCTGGTTTGCCTTTTCGGGCACGATGTTGGTGTGGCACATCCCCTCGTTCTATGACGCGGCCCTGAGCAGCAGCGGCACACACCTTCTTGAGCACTTCTGTTTCCTGATCACCGGCATCCTGTTCTGGTGGGTGGCCATTCAACCTTACCCGGGGCGGCCTCGCGTGGCCTACGTGTGGCGGGTGCTGTTCCTGGCGGCGGCGATGCTGCCTGAAACCTCTCTCGGCATGCTCTACGTACTCGACGGGACGCCGCTTTATCCCTTTTATGCCGCGTTGCCTCGGCTATGGGGCATCTCCGTCCTGGACGACCAGGGCCTGGCGGGCAATATCATGATGATTGGCGGCGACGCGATCATGGTAATCGCGGCAATCCCCCTGATTGCCCGCATGATGGAGCGCTTCGAGGAATTGGAACTGGCGCGCTTTGACCGCCGTGAACAGAGCCGGCTCGGCGTAGTTCGGGAAGATTAGGGCCAGAGGGCGTTAGTGGGGTAGCATGCCGTCCTCACCAGATGCGGCGCCGGCGGCTCGCTCGCACCTGATACCCGGCTAACGTGCTATCTTGCACCAGTGGCGGGCTAGTTGCGGTAGGCGCGGTAGGCCGCCGTAGGTGAAGAGAGGCGTGCGATGGAGACGATACCGGCCGACTTCGATCCGCCGGGCCTGCGGCGAATGAGCCGCGGTCTCTACCTCTGCGAGGATATCTGCAATGTGTATCTGATTGTGCGCGGCAAGCGGGCGATCATGATCGACAGTGGGTCGGGGCTGGCCGCCGCGACCCTGGCATCGTTGGGGATCGATCGCGTGGACTGGGTATTGCACACCCACTTTCATCGCGATCAATGTGATGGGGCGGGGCGATTGGCCGCGCTGGGGGCCCGGATCGGCGCTCCGGCGGGCGAACTGGCGTATTTCGCGGCGACGGAGTTCTGGCAGACTCGGAACATCTTTGATAATTACGATACCTACAATGACTTCGCCGCGCCGCTTTCCCGCATTAACGTTGACCATGCGCTGGTCGACTACGAGACCTTTGCCTGGGAAGATGTGAAGCTCCAGGTCGTGCCCGCCCCCGGCCATACTAAGGGCAGTATCGCCCTGGTCGGTGAGATCGATGGGCGACGGATCGGCTTTTCCGGCGACGCCATTCATCACTCGGGCCGCCCCTGGACGCTCTTTGACCTTGAATGGGGCTACGGCGTCCAGGATGGAGTTGCAGCGCTCTCCTTGAGTTTGAAAACGCTGGCCGGCCTATCGCTTGATGTGATTTTCCCTTCCCACGGTGACCCCCTTACCACACCGTCGGCGGCCTGCGGTGCTTTGCTGGCGCGGCTGGACGGCTACCACCAATGGCTCGCATTTTCCAACGTTCTGGAACCGATGAGCGGTGCCCCGCTGCCGTCGGGCGGCGATGTCCAGTCCCTGACGCCCCATTTGTGGATGAACACCGGTTCATTCGCCAATACCTATGCCGTAGTCACCGACGAGGGCAGAGCGCTGTTTCTAGATTACGGCTTCCCTTCGTACGCCCACTTTTCGGCCAATCAGCGATTTGTCGAACATTCGCTCGATCAGCTTCGTACCCTTGCCGGCCTCAAAGTCATCGATGCCGTAATGCCCAGCCACTATCACGACGACCATGTGTGCGGCCTTCAGTATCTTTGTGAGCACCATGGGGCGCGCCTCTGGGTCTTCGAGAACCAGGAGGATCTTCTCGCTCATCCCGAAGCCTATAAGATTCCGGGCCTCTGGCGCCGGCCCATGGTGCCCAGCCGTGTCTTCGCCGATGGCGAGACATTTCGTTGGGAGGGCATCTCCTTTACCGCCGCGAAGACGCCTGGGCATACTGAATATGCCTGCGCGATCGCCTTTGAACTCGACGGGCGGCGCATTGTCCACGCCGGCGACACGATTGGCCGTGGGGTCGGGGGCGTCACCTTACGCGGCCCGGTGTTCCAGAACGGGTTCAACCCAGGCGATTTTCTGGCGAGCGTGACGAGGCTGCGTGAATTTGAACCGGACTTCATTCTGACCGGCCATTGGGGTGCCCTGCCGGTGGATGGGCCTTTGCTGGATGAGGCTCTCCGGCGCGCCCGGTTGCTGAACGACGTCATGTGGGATCTCATTGCCGTACCCGAAGCGGCGGGCTTCAGCTTTGACCCAAATTGGGCGACGCTTTATCCGTACCAAATGACCCTCGTGGCGGATGAGCCGACCCCGATCGAAGTGCGTATCGTCAACCACTTATCGACCAATGCCGTGGCGACGGCGTCATTGCGGCTGCCGGCAGGCTGGATCTGCGATCCCCCGGATGGAGAGGTTACCATCGCCCGGAGCGGTCGGGCCGCGCTGCCCTTCTTGGTGACGGCGCCGCCTCGGGCCGAAGGCGAGGAACGACATATGATCGCGGCGGAAATCACCCTGAATGGGCGGTCGTATGGTCCGGTAGCCGAGGGAATCGCGGTGCTGGGCTGAGCCGGCTTGAATGGATATCAATGATCCGGTCTTCGCCGCGGCCGGGGTAGATGCGCTGCACTCCTACTACCAGACCGAAAATTCTAACGGCAAGGAGGAGCGAGGATGAGACGTGAACACGCATTGGCGCGTTTGCGCGGGCAAGCGGCACTGGGCCGACCGATCATCGGGGCCGGCGCGGGCACTGGCCTATCCGCCAAATGCGCCGAGGCCGGCGGGGCGGATCTGATCATCATCTATAATTCGGGCCGCTACCGCATGGCGGGGCGCGGCTCTCTGGCCGGGATGCTTCCGTACGGCGACGCCAACGCGATCGTCATGGAAATGGCGGCCGAGGTCCTGCCCGTGGTCCGCGAGACGCCGGTGCTGGCAGGAGTGTGCGGCACCGATCCGTTCCGTCTCATGCCCGTTTTCCTGAAGCAGATCAAGGAGACCGGTTTCAGCGGTGTGCAGAACTTTCCCACGGTCGGCCTGTTCGACGGCGTCTTCCGTCAGAATCTGGAGGAGACCGGGATGGGCTATGACCTTGAGGTGGAAATGATCCGCCAGGCGCATGCCATGGATCTGCTGACCTGCCCCTATGTCTTCACTGAGGATGAGGCCAGAAAGATGACTGAGGCGGGCGCGGATATATTGGTCCCGCACATGGGTCTTACTACTGCCGGTCTGATCGGAGCCAGGACGGCGCTGAGCCTGGACCAGGCAGTGCGGAGGGTTCAGGCATTATGCGACGCCGCCAGGGCGATCAATTCCGACATTCTGGTGCTGTGCCATGGCGGCCCAATTGCCGAACCAGACGATGCGGCCTATGTATTGCAACGCACCAGGGGCGTGGTCGGCTTCTTTGGCGCTTCCAGCATGGAGCGCCTGCCCACCGAGGTAGCCATGACCGCTAACATGCGCCGCTTCAAATCCTTGCCCCTCGCGAAAAGTGGAGAGCATAAACCATGAAGCAGATAGAGCCGAACGGCCTTGCCACGCAGACCTTTGAGTGGGGCGCCATTAAGTGGTTTGTGGCACCTGGCGTTACCAGCGGGGCGGTGATGTCCTTTGGTGAAGTGGTGCTGCTGCCCGGCCTCGGCCACGAGCGGCACAACCACCCTGGGTCGGAGGAGATTCTTTACGTACTGTCCGGTGAAGGCTTGCAGATGATCGATGACGGTGATCCGTTTCCGATCAGGGCGGGCGATGCCATCTACGTGCCGACCGCGGTCTATCATTCCACGCTGAACACGGGTTGGGCTCCGCTGCGTCTCCTTGCGGTGTACAATCCCGGCGGTCCCGAAAAAGTGCTCGAGACACTTCCGGACTTCCGCGAACTTGCCGCCGGCGCGCCGCCTCGCTGGCAGCGCGGGTAGGGAGATGGTCGGACTACGCGCCCCCATCAGGGGGCGTGCGTCCGCGTGGTGGAAGGGGCGACCCTTGTGGTCGCCCCGGCACGGCATGAGAGTGACCACAAGGATCGCCCCTACGATGAAACCGGCACTCGCGTGTGTTAGGTTGAGACCCCGAGCGGACCGCGCGTAAGCTGAAAGTCCGTGTTGCCCTGACCAAAGAGCTTGGGGACATAGCGGCGCGACGCGACACGGACCACAAGATCGAGCAACTCATTGGCCCAGTGCTCCGGTGCATCTTCAAGCACCAGATCCAGATCGACCCCGTAGCGGCGTGCCGTGGCGGCGTCGGTAGTCACTTGCAGGAGCGGCACCATGCGGTGACCAACGGCCGGATGACCGGTGATATTGGCCAGCAGCACCTGCGATCCGGTCGCCACCAATCCGGTCAGCGTCTCGACCCAGTGGTCGGTCGGCGTCTCCATAACGTGAAATCCTGGATCGGCCGCCGCCTGTCCGTAGGCCAGGGTAGGCGACAGTGGATGATCGCCTAATAGGGTGTGGCAAAAAGCCGGCATGGCAAGGAAGGTTGCGGTCTGGGGGACTACTACGGTTGCGCCGGCGCGGACCAGGGTGCCGGCCAGCGACGCCACTGCTGCCGCGGTATCGTTGCCCATCGGCCCAATTGACGATAGGCCCACGCTCAGGTAACGAAGCTCCGCGGGGGTAGGATGTAGGTCAGGCAATCCGGCGCTTGCCGCGACCGCCCAGTCCGTCGCCTTGGCCGTCACCGAGTCGATGCCGCCGTCCGCCTGAACACTGGCCCAGCCGAAGCGGAGTGGATCGACGCCCAGATCCTGGAGGGTGAGCCGATAATAGTCGTTGTGCGTCTTCTCGCAGCCATGTTCCAGGAGGAGCGCGACCCCGACCAGGGGATTGGTAAGGTGACCCAGCACGGTGCGGGTGATGATCCCCTCGTTGGCGCCGCCCGCCGAGCCACAGCCTTCGGTATGCGGTAAGGCCACGAACCGCGAGAGGTGGCCACGGCCAACCCCCGTTTCGTTAAGGTGGTTGGCGATCTTGCGGGCAATCTGACCCGCGCAGAGACTGGTGGGCATGATCAGTCCGAGCCGATCCGCGCTGTACCCGTCGCCTCGCCGGATGCCCTCGAAGGTCAAGCCTACCGGCATCACCCCTTGCGCGTTTACCGGCAAGGGCCGGCCCGAGGGGGCGGGCGCCTGCCGCAGGCGTTGGAGGTTGCCACGGTCACGCTGTTGCCAGTTTCGCCAGATCGAGACCTGCGAGTGGCCGGCGCGTTCGCCCACCGATCGCGTGCCCGAGGCCACCTGTACGGTCAAGTCCAGCGTGGCGGCGCCCAAGACGTCGAGCGGCGTGCCGTCCAGATAGGCGCCCGCGTTTACGTCCATTTCGCGTTCGAGCAGATGGTAGCGGCCGGATGTGGTGACGATCTTGATTGTGGGCACAAAGGGAAAATTGGTGATCGATCCGTTACCAGTGACAAAGAAAATCATGTTGCAGCCGGAGGCTACCTGGCCCGCGATACTTTCCAGGTCGTTGCCGGGACTGTCCATAAAGTAGTAGCCCGGCGCCGCCATACGCTCGGCGTAGTCGATCACGTAGTCCAGGCGCACCTGAGGATCGCGCTTCATGGCGGCGCCGATCGACTTAATGGCGATATTATACAGGCCGCGCAAGTTGTTCCCGCCCGAGGGATTGCCCTCGGCCGTTGCCCCGTGCCAACTTAGGCGTTCACGGAAGCGCTCGATTTTATCGAGGAACTGCCGTGCGGTGGGCAGATCGCGCACGTTCTGTAAGATGTACTCCTCGGCCCCAATTAATTCGTCGGTTTCGGCTAGATTGGCGGAGCCGCCGTAGCGAATGACTTCACGCGCTACCCAGGCAGCCAATGGATTACCGGACACTCCGGAGAAGGCATCGGAGCCGCCACACTGCAGGGCGATCTTCAATGCGGAAAGCGGCTCCGAGCCGCGCGGCATGGCATTGACTAACGGAACCCATTCTTCGAGAATTGCCTGGCCACGGGCCAGATTGGCCTGGAAGCCGTCGCTGAGACTGAGAAAGTAATGGGGAACGGCAGCGAGAGGATAATCGTGCTCTTCCATGAAGCGCTGGAGCCGCGCATTATTCACGGCCTCGTCGCCCTGGTCAACCGCCAATACGGCCCCGACGTTGGAGTGGACCATGAAACCGGCCAGAGTACGCAGCAGGAACTCGATGTTATTGGGCTCGGCGGCCCCGCCTCCCTCCGTGTGGGTAACGGCTACAATACCGTCGAGGTCGGCATGCCCGGCCGCCAGATGCCGAGCCTGGTCCTCGAGAGCCCTGGCAAACCCGGAACTACGCGAAGTGGTGCCAAGAATGACGATGAAGTTTCTGGTGCCTATGCCTCGGTTCGCGGGGCGGCGATATCCGGAAAAGTAGCGGGCGTCGGCATAGGGCGCCAACGGCGTGCCGGGCCGGAAGCGCGTCTCATCGAGCTGATACGTCTCCAGACGGTCGCGGAAGTTAGGGCCGTCCGGCAGATCGACGGAAACGCTGCGCTCACGGAGGGTCTGGAGGATCTTGGCGTTGCAGACGTAAGCGCCGGGCGGGATATCGCGGCCGGCGATCCCGAACGGCAGACCCCACGACAAAACGGGTTCGCCCTTCGCAATCGGCACGATCGCAAATCGGTGTCCCTCCAGCACCGTACTGCCGAGCGTCATGGAGACGCCGTCCCGATTTACGAGGTCACCGGCTTCGAGCCGGGTGGTGGCGATGGCGGTATTGTCACCAGGGGCAGGGAGTCTGGCGACTTTCTCGAAAGCGTAATGTTCCGGCACGATATATTGAGTCCTTTTCAGCGAATCGCTCGGCCGTTAACCATGCTGCTCGGTACGCAGCAGATCGCCGGCCTGGTAGGCGTCGGCGGCCTGGCGCACGAAGCGAGCGTTGGCCGATGCAGAGTATGTCGTCTCCAGTTCATCGGCCAGAGTCGTGAGTTCGGCGTAGGTAGACCGCCGAGGCCGGAGCGCCTCATAGATTCGTAGCAACCGCTCATTGGGGATATCGGCCAACTCAGCGGCGCGGCGGAGATTCTCCGCCAACTGTCCGTAGCCCGCTCCCTCGGCCACGCCGGCCTGGAGCAGCAGTGTCTCCCGATCTACCGTAAGGTCGTCTGAATCAATCTCTCCGGCACGCAGAGCTTCCAGAGTGATCTGGTCAAAGGGAATGCCGGTGCGCGAACGGAGCCGGTCGGCGGCGTGCTCGGCCAACGGGTAGCGCGTGGCATCGTGTGTACTCATGTCCAGGCCGCCTGCAACTCGACCGGCGGCGCTCCGGCTACGATCTCGCCCGTCTCGCGCAGATGCATCAGCGTAGTATGCACGATCAGGCGCAACCGCATCATGTTATCGATCGTGACCGGTACGGGGGCGGCGGGAAGCCCGGCGGCGTAGCGGGCGGCGTTCCGGCCAATCGCCCTATAGGACTGCAAGGTCAGGTTGGGCGCCTGCGGGAACAATTCCAGGTTATTGAGCGGCGCCAGGTCACGTTGGTGGATCACCGTGGTCCCCTTGGATTGGATGCCGATCGCCACTCCCGATCCGCTCAATTGCGCCGCCTGGTGCCCGATCACGGCGCAGTCGGAGGTATGGCGTAGGCGCACCACCCGTGCCTTAAGTCCCTCGTCGGCCACGCCGGCCATCAACTCGCGGAGCACATCGGCATGGGAGAGGCCGGAGAGGGTGTACTGGATGGCGCAACCAAAGGCGGGCCCCACTCCAATCACGACCTCGCCGGATGCGCCCACGCCTGCCGTTCTGACCTCTCGCAAGGTCAGGCGTCGATCACCGGCATGCTCGGAAACCAGGTCGAGAGGCGCTTTTACCTGCGGCAGATCCTGTAGTTCGCGCCAACGTTCAGGGCTGAGTTGATAGCCGGTGCCGGGGCCATGGTACTGATTTGGATCATTGATCGCGCTGAGCACCTTGAAATCGGCATCGAAGATTGCCGAAGGCTGAAGATAATCGCCGGCAACGCGCTGTCGCTGCAGCTCCAGAAGGCGGCCCGCGATCTCGGGGTAGCCGCGACGGTCCAGGGCGCGAATTACATCCACCACCGTTTGCGGACCGGCCAGGAATTGATCCGCCGCCGCCAGATCAGGAATCGGATCACGATCGGGCATATCGGCGCTGGAATGAGCGCAGGTGGCGGCCTCAACCTCCGCATCACTGATCGCGGGGAAGCCCAACTCCGCGTAAACAGCCTGGAGCGCGAGCGCTGCCCGACGACGTACGTTGAGCACATCCTCCTCGCGTACCGGGCGCATTCCGCCGTCGACCTTCATGTCACGCTGGATCACCAACCAGTCGTCCAGATCCTCGGCGTCGAAGTTTCCGCCGCCGAACAGATTGTCCTCCTTAGGAATTGAACTGTAGCCGGAGGTAATGAAGTCGGTCCCCGGCAAGAGCTGGAGCATCAGTTTGGCGGCTTTGCGGAGGTCCGAGTGCGAGGACATGGCATCGTTTCCGGAGGCCACCTCGAGACCGAGCATGGCGGCCATTAGATTCTCGGCCAGCACAGCGCGAAAGCCGCCTGGCAACGAGCCGGGCAGCGCGATGCAGCTGATCGAGCCGTTCTGCACGCCCTGGCTTCCCGCCCCCTTGACCATCAGCAGGCAGCGCGCCTCCAGGTAGAGCATGGATTTGCCCTGAGCGTGGCCCATCAGCACCTCCGAGCCTGTCCCCGAGGAGAAGCGCACCTTGACGCCGCGGGAGGCATAGGCCGAGGCAAGGAATGCCTTGGACCATGGGGTGTCGTCGCCGTCATGAAATGCGGGTGCCGTCCCATACACGGAGAGCGTTTCGGCATAGGAAGTGAGGCCCTTAATCGCCAGGCGAAGGCTGACCGCCTCCTCCACGGCGCACTGGTTAAGCACCCCGCCGCGAGCGGACTGGCCACCAATCAGGACCGCCAAAGCGTTGAGCGGCGCATTGCGGGCCACCTTTACGGTGGTTTCCTCCTCGGCAAAGCCGCGCCATGCCGCGTCGGCGGCATCGGCCGCCAGCAGGGCAGGATGCTCTTTCTGATTAGTCACGTGGGCCTGGTTGGCCGGAGTGCGACGGGCGCGCATCTTCTGCATCGCCATCATCATTTCGAGTACATTGAGCCGGCTGACTACGTCGAGCAGCTTGGCTGGGGTGCAGCCTCCCAAAAGGGAGACCAATTCGGCCCGCGGCGTCACCAGATCGACGAGCATGCGAGCGAGGTGCAGGGAATCGGTAGCCATGGCTTCGGCGGCGCGGCCGGGGTCGATAGCGTAGGCGGCGATAAAGTGGTCGATGGGTTCGAAGTCTTCGCGCCGCCGCCCATCCATCTCCACGATTCGGCCGTCCTCGATCCGTAGACTTGGCATCGGATCGAGAGGACTATCCATCGCGATGAGCCCCGCGTCCGGCAATTCATGGATGAAAGTCTCGCGGTTTATCTCGCGGTCCGCCAGAACGGCGAAGCGCTTGGAGCGCCGGCTGGGCTGCATCATTCGCCTCCGCGCGGAACTGGAGTGGGTCGGATAACCGCCAGGCGTCCTGGTTGGTGTGGATCATACCGCGCCTGAGGCGGCCCCAGCAAGAAGAGCCGGCTCAGTACGACAAGGTGCTGCTTGGTACGATCAGCGAAGCGATGCCCCCATCGCCTCTTGGCGCCTTCTGAGCGGCATTCGGGCGGCATCGCGGGAAGGACGCGGACCATGAGAGCAGTTTGGAAATATTGTCGTCCTTGCCGGTTTGTGCTACCGGCCCTGCTACTTTTGGCTACTCTACCGGCGCGTGCCGCTGAGTCGCCGTCGCCCACTCTGCATTTCCGTGTATTCACCCGCACGGGCCTGCCGCTAAGCGGTGTCCTCTGGACAGAAACTGAGTTCGTCTATTCCATGGAAGGCCGCGACACGCTGTATGCCGACGATGCATTCGGCAAGGGAATGCATGTGTTCGCCACGGTGCCGCTCAATAAAGGCGAGATGCGATGTATTCTGTCGCCCGTCGTCCACGGCTTTGCCGCCCAGGCCACCTACTGTCACGGGTCACAAGGCCAGATCTACGACATTAGCGCCGATGGGCATACGGTGAAGCAGCTTGCCATGATCCCAACTCCGCATGGATCGGATGGCGCGCTCACCTACGACTCGACCGGGGCATTCGGCTACACCTTGCTTGCCGCCACGGGCGGCTCCGATGCCGGGCCGGGAAGCGTCTATGCCATCAGCGCGAACGGAAGGGTCCGGCTGGTAGGTTCCTACAACGGTCCCGGCGGAGCCGAGAACCTGGCGATCGCCCCGCGTGGACTGGGCGCCGTGGCGGGCCAGGCGCTGATTACGGTGGACAAGCACGACCACCTGGGCCGGTCGCTTGCCATGGATGCGCACGGGCACGTGACGACGCTCGTCAAGGGATTAAGCTGGGGCCTCGACCCTATCGCGGCCATCCCAGCCGGACTGGGCACCGGATCCGGCGCGCTCTATTTGGCCGACTGGCTGACTCACAATGTGTTCGTCGCGCCCGCCGCCCCGCTGCGGCCGTTTGCCGATGACCTGTTGGTCGGCACCGAACGACATAACCAACTGTATGTGCTGGAGCCGCACGGCACGGCTTATCGACTGCTCCCTATACGGACCAACCTCCAGATGCCGGACTCCAACTATGAGGGCGTCGAGTTCGCGCCGTCCTCGTGAGGACGTTCCCGCGACCACAGTCGCGAGGTAGGGACGAACGGCTGCGGCCGGGTGCGGCCCACTGTATCCCTCCGCGCGGCACCTCTCGCGACCGCGGTCGCATGCCCATCAGACGACCCGCCCACCTAGCTTCCCCCCTGCCCCGCGACAACGCTGCCGCGCCTACCGCCCCCAGTGCAAAATGAGCGGATCCAACCGGCGGGCAATCTCCAGCAATCCGGCCCGCGCGGCGGGATGGAGCGGCGGAAAGGGATGCCGGGTGGTGTCGTGGGCGATAATGCCGCCTTCTTTCATCAGCACCTTCGCCGCGTGCAGTCCACATTGGCGGTTCTCGTAGTTAATCAGCGGTAGGTAGCGTTCGTAGAGGGCAACGGCCTCGTCGCGCCGTCCGCCGGCATACGCTGAAACGATCCGACCCAGCACCTCTGGGATCATACTGCTGGGCATGGTGCCGGTGGCCCCCGCGTCGAGATCAGCGAGCAGAGTGATGCTCTCCTCGCCATCGAACGGACCTTCGATCAGGTCGCCTGCGCGCTCCTTGAGATCGCGCAGCTTGGCCGCCGTGCCCGGCGCCTCGATCTTGAAATAGCGCACATTGGCGATTTCCCGCGCCAGCACGGCCAGCAGGGTCGGCGACAACTGCACGCCGCTTACCGGGGCATCCTGGATCAGGATTGGAATATTGATCGCCTCGGCCACCCCTCGGAAGAAGTCCAGAATGCCTTGTTCACCGGTGCGAATGGTCGCGCCATGGTAAGGAGCCATCAACATCACCATGGCCGCCCCCAGTTCCTCGGCGCGGCGACTGCGCGCGGCGGCGACTCGCGTACTGTAGTGGCTGGTAGTAACAATGACGGGCACTCGGCCGTTCACATGCTCCAGCAACAGCGACGTAAGTTCGTCGCGCTCCAGGTCAAGGAGGGCGAACTGCTCGGAGTAGTTAGCGAGGATGCAGATGCCGTCCACGCCCGCATCGATCAGGAAGTCGATCGCCCGTCGCTGGCTAGGCAAATCGAGGGCGCCGCTCTCGTCGAAGGTGGTGGGGGCGATTGGGAAAACGCCGGAGTACATGGTGCTTCTCCTTGTGTGTGGGAGGCCGACATGAAGTGCCTTACACACCATGGTACCTTCCTGCCGACCTAGGCTCCTTACCCCTTGACCGCCCCCGCGAAAAGTCCCTCGACCAACCAGCGCTGCACCAGAGCGAAGAGGACCACCACGGGAACGATGATGATCACTGTTCCGGCGGCAATTTCGCCCCACTGCGAGATGAGGGCCTGACTGATTTGATAAATGTACACCGGCATGGTCGAGGTGCTGTTGCTGCTCGAGATAACCGACACGAACAGGTAATCGCCCCACGACACGATAAAGGCGAAGAACGCCGCGACGGCAAGACCGGGCAGCGATGTGGGGAGCACCACGCGAAACAGGGTGCTCAGCTTATTGCAGCCATCCACCAGTGCCGCTTCGATCAGCGCCTGCGGCACGGCGTCCATATAACTCTTGAGCATCCACACGCAAAAGGGCAAAGCCAGAATGCTGTGAGCCAGGATGATCCCGATGTAGGTGTTAGCCATGTGGAAGTCGAGGATGAGCGCGTAGAACGGCACCAAGATCAGCACGCCGGGGAACATTTGCGAGGTGAGCAGGACGATCAGCAGGCCGCGCCGGCCCCAAATGCGGTATTTGCTCAGCCCGTACGCGGCCAGGGTCGAGACTACCAGCGAAAGGGCGGTAACCGAGACAGCGATGATCGTCGAATTCCGTAGATACGTCTCGATCGACGAAGAGGAAGATTCCCAGATATCCTGGTACGACGCGAACGACAGATCGCTCGGACTGGGGATCAAGTTGCCGCTGAATATGGCCGAGTTGGATTTGAAGGATTGCAGTACGAGCCAGAGAATGGGAATGAGGAAAAAGCCATAGTAGAGGAACAGCAACACGTAGGTGCCTACCAGCTTAGCCGGCGTCATGCGGTTGATCATGTGTCGGTCTCCCTTACCGTGAGGATATAAGGGATCGTGACGATCAGCAGCATGACCAGCATGACCACGCCCGCCGAGGCGGCATAGCCTGCCGTGTAGTTGTGCCAGAACTGGAGATAGACGTAGACCGGCATAACCATCGTGGCATTGATTGGGCCGCCGCCGGTCGCGAGATACACAAAATCAAAGTTATTGAAGGTCCAGAGTACGTGAATGATAATCATGATCATAGCGACGTAGGCGATCCCCGGCATGGTTATGTGGCGGAAGCGGCTGAACCACGATGCGCCATCGATGGCAGCCGCTTCGTATTGATCGCTGGGAATGCCCTGCATGGAGGCGAATAAGGCGATGGCGAAAAACGGTGTGTTTCGCCAGACGTGCATGATGATGATCGCGGGCATGGCCAGGCTGAGATTGCCAAACCAATAGGTGTTTCCCTGGCCCAGGCCGATGTCCCCAAGAATGATGTTGACCAGGCCGAAGCGGGGCAGCCACATCAGGTTGAACATCATTACCGTGGCCACCACCGGGATTACCCAACTGGCCATGGTCACACTGCGAAAGAATTGGATACCGGGCACCTTGTTGCGCAAAAGGAGCGCCAGTCCCGTGCCGAGCACCAGCTCGAGTATTACGGCGATCACGGTGAGGGTAACTGAGTTGACCAGGGCCGAGGCGCCCGGGAAGCCGTTGTAGAAGGCTGGATCGGCAAAGAGGGTCCGGAAATTCTGCAGGCCGACATAGCTTTGCTGACCTGGAGTAAGGGTGCTTGCGTTGGTGAAGGCCAGATTAATGCCCTGCGCCACCGGGTAGAGCACGACGAGGCCGATCAAGGCAAGCGCCGGTACCGCCAGGACGTAGCCGAACCACTCGCGGTCCTGGGCGCGTATCAGCCTGGCTAAGGCACGGGGAATAGGACCGGGTTGGAGCCGAAGCTCCAACCCGGTCCCCTCGGAGACGCCGGAATGGTCTGGCGGTTTGGGCATGGGCAGGCGCGCTAGAGCACGTTTTGGGAAAGCAGTTGGTTTAGCTTGGTGTACAGTGCCGTACCGGCCTGCGACGGGGTGGCCTGCTTATACACCACGGTCTGCATAACGGTGAACACGGCGTCGAAGACCGCGGTCCAGTTCAGCGGATCCAGGGCGACGCCGGTGGGCACGAGCTTGCCGAAGTCCTTATGCCACCAGTCCGATGCCTGCGCATCGGTGCGCGGGGCGATGAAACCGGAATCACCGGACCAGACCTTCAGATTGTTCTTCGAGGCCAAGAGCTGGATCGCCTCCCAGCCCGCGGCCTGATTCTTGCTGTACTTGTTGAGCAAAAGCGGCTTGACTTCAAGGTAAGTGCCGCTGCCGCCGCCTGGAGCGACCGGCAAGGGCACGATCGCCGTGTCGTTCTGAATAATCTCCTTGGACTGCCCTCCGTATGACTGGTACGACAACATCCAGGGACCTTCAGGGACCATGGCGAACTTGCCGGTGACGTAGCCGACATCGAGGAAGTTATAGTCGATGCCCAGGTACTGCGGATCCACCGCCGGCATGTTCTTGCCGGTTGCTCCGTAGAACAGGTCATGGTAAAGCTGGAAGACCTTGGTGAGTTCGGCCGCCGACGAGTTCAGACTCCACTTCTTGGTGGTCGGATTCAGCTTGAACAGGTGGTGATTGAGCTGGAAGAACCACGAAACCCATTCCTGTGGTCCGCGCACCGATGAAACTTTGGTGCAAAGCCCAAAGCCCGACATGCCCAGCACCGGGCCGAAGGACTTTTCGGTTTGGCCCTTGGTCGTGATATACGACGCCGTCTCCAGTAACTCATTCCAGGTCTTGGGAATCTTAAGCCCATAATGCTTCAGAATGCTCTTCCGCACCAACATACCGCGGGCATTCGTGTTATAGGGCACCCCATACAACTCACCGTTGTATTTCAGGGCGTTTACCGTCGAGGGGAAGAACTTCGAGTGATCCGCCCAGGCGGCAAAGTCCGAGGTCAAGGGCGAGAGCACGCCCGCGCGGACGTAGGCCACCATGTTCTCCCACAGGCCCTCTAGAATATCCGGAGACCCGGTCTTGGCCTGGGTCAGAAACTTGTCTTGCTGAATCCCGTAGTCGCCCGGACCATAATCGGAGGTGAATTCAGCGTCCGGCATGGAGTCATGCTTTTTGAACCAGGGCAGAAACACCGTGGTATCCTGACCGTTGACAAAGGGAACCGACCAGAACGTAACCGGTGTCTTGCTCGCCGCCAGCACGCGCCGCATGGCGCTTGGGCTCCCGACCGCCGCCAGGGCTGCCGCCGCTCCGGCACCTTTGAGGAATGTTCGCCGAGATGTGGCCATCGTGTTGCCTCCTCGTTCAGAACGGGATAATAACGAACCGAAAAGCTTATCCGGGAGCGAGCCCTGCTCGCACGATCGGTCGGGCCTCCTTCCTCGCCTCAGGCGCTGTACGCTTGCAAGACGCCCGCGGCCTGTTTCATGCCGTGTTTCACGACGGCCTAATCACCGGAAAGTGGTATCCCAAACCTTACCGGCCGTTAGGCATGGACTAACCGAAGCGCTGCCAGTATAATGCAGCAAGTACGGAGCTGTCAATACGGCTGTTTCCTCTGTTTCATGTTTCCATCAGCCGTGTGTTGCGCGCCTGAAATGCGGTACTATGGCTGAGCTAATGGAAACAGCAACCGGGAAACAGGACGTTCGAATGCCTGCCACGCTCCGCGATGTTGCCCGCACCGCCGGAGTCTCTTTGGCAACGGTTTCACGTGCCCTCAACGGCACGGGCGGACGCCCGGTATCAGCGGAGAAGCGCACCCTCGTTCTCCAAGCGGCGGCCCAACTGAAGTACGAACCGCTGCCCGCCACGGCTCGGCACAACGGGCCGGTTGCCGGCGCAGTGCGGCGCACGAACAACATCGGGCTCGTACTCAGGGCAACCTACCGCTTTACCGATCCATTCTGGTCGCCCGTACTGGAAGGTCTAACCGAAGAAGCTCTACGCCAGGGCTACCACATCCGCTTTGCCTTCATCGCCGAGGATCTCGCCCACGATCGACGGCGCCGACTGCTCAATCCACGCTACATCGACGGTCTCATTCTAATCGGGGACATGGCGCTGCTGAACGATGTCGCCGAAGTAGAGGCGCCCGACCATATCGTGGTCATCGCGGGCTATGATACGGCACGATGGGAGTCGGATGTGCGCTTCGACGTGATCACCATGGAAAAGCACGCGGCGATGGATAGCATCGTGGGACACCTCTTTGCGCTTGGAAGGCGGCGCCTCGGTTTCCTGGGGCCAACCCCGGACCACGATCGTCGTGGAGAGGCGTTCGTGCATGCCCTGGCTCGGCGGGACCTGCCGCTTGCACCGGAACTATTCGTGGAATGCGACTTTGGTACCGAAGCCGCCTATGCCGCCACCCACACCCTATTACGGAATCACGGCGGCCGACTGGACGGCCTGGTCTGCGCCTGCGATACCAACGCTATTGGCGCCATTCGGGCAGCCAAGGAGTTTGGACTGCGTCTGCCCGCGGACCTGGCGGTGGCAGGGTTCGACAACATTCCCTTTTCACGGGACCTCGACCCGCCGCTCACCACCGTGCAGGTGCCCAAGGAACTGATGGGGGCGCTCGCCGTGCGCCGCCTGATCGACCGCATCACGCACCCTGAGTGGCCGCCGATCATTCAGATGGTGCCAACGACGCTGGTTCCCCGGCTTTCTTGCGGGGAGCAGCCTACTTTAGAGTGAAAGGATGGAAATCGTGGCCAAGATAGCCTTAATCGGCGCGGGCAGCGTGGTGTTCACCCGGAACCTGATCAACGACGTACTCTCCTTCCCAGCTCTGCAGGGCAGCACGATCAGCCTGATGGATATTGATCGCGAGCGATTGTCTCTCGCCCGCGATCTGGTCCAGGCCATGATCGATCAGCGCGGGCTGTCCACTCGCGTGGAAGCGACGCTGGATCGGGCGGAGGCGGTGCGCGGCGCCCAGTACGTGATCGTGACCATTCAGGTCGGTGGTTTGGCGGCGTTTGCTCACGATATTGAGATCCCCGCTCGCTACGGGGTGGGGCAGTGTGTCGGCGACACGCTTGGCCCAGGCGGCATCTTCCGTGGCCTGCGCACCATTCCTGTTCTCCTCGATCTTTGCCGCGAAATGGACGAGCTCTGCCCGCCCGATGCGCTGCTTCTGAACTACTCCAATCCGATGGCGATAAATTGCTGGGCCATCGCCTCGACGGGCCGGCCCCACGTTGGGCTGTGTCATAGCGTGCAGGGCACCTCACGGATGCTCGCGGGCTGGATTGACGCGCCGTACGACGAGGTGACCTATAGGGTGGCGGGGATTAACCACCAGGCATGGTTCCTCGATTTCCGTCATCGCGGCGAGGACGCCTACCCGCGCCTCCGCGAGCGTATCCTTGACGCCGAGGTCATTGGGCAGGAGCCGGTGCGCGTGGAACTGATGCGTCAGTTCGGCTACTTCGTGACCGAGAGCAGTGGCCATGCTTCGGAATACGCTCCCTACTTCCGTAAGTCGCCCGCAATGATCGAGGACCTAAGGACGCGCTTTACCGCCGCGCGCGACGAATGGTTCGACTGGGGCCGCACGGGCGGCTACCTCAAGGAGTGTAGGCGGCGACTGTCCACCTACCTCGATGACATACTGGCGCAGATCGGGGGCAGCAAGCCGCTGCCCCAACAGCGAAGCGACGAGTACGGTGCAGGGATCATCAACGCCATGGAAACCAACGAACCGTTCAAGTTCAACGGCAACATCCCGAACACCGGTTTGATCACCAATCTGCCTCAAGGATCATGCGTGGAGGTGCCCTGTTTGGTCGATGGCATGGGCGTGCAGCCGACCGTGGTCGGCGACCTCCCTCCTCAATTGGCGGCGCTCAACCGGACCATGATCAACGTACAGAATCTGGCCACCGAGGGCGGTATACGGGGCGACCGAGAAGCGGTGGTCCATGCCGCCATGCTGGACCCCCTTACAGCGGCGGTGTGTACGCTGGACGACATTCGCCGGATGACCAACGAGCTCTTTGCCGCCGAAGCTGCGTGGTTGCCGCAATTTGCATGAAGGCCGTGCTTGAGATGCCGGCCGCTGAGGCCGGCATCTCAGGCAGAGCTGATCAGGCAGGCGTGGCAGGTAGGACCATGGCGCGCACCACGCCATCTTGATAGTTTGCCGCCGTGGCGAGGGCCTGAGCTGTTTGGTCGAGTGGGAAGCGATGAGTGGCCAGGCGTTCCAGGTTGACCTTGCCGCGTCTCACCAGGTCGATCGACGCGGTGTAGACATGATTCATCCGCCGTGACATCAGAATAGACAGCTCCTTGCGGCGCGCCGTCGACGCCCGCATAGTCATGGCATCCTCGGCCGGGATGCCGACGATTACCACCCGGCCTCCAGGGCGAGTCGCCTCGACACACTGATCGGCGGTGTCCGCGACCCAGGCCGATTCGATCGCCACGTCCACGCCGCGCTGACCAGTAGCGTCGTGGACGTAACCGACTATATCGTCCTGGTTCGCATTTACCGTGACGTCCGCGCCAAATTCGCGCGCCATGTCCAGGCGCCATTGATGCTGGTCCGCCACGAAAATACGTCCCGCTCCGGCCAGTCGCGCCAATTGAATCAAGAGCAGCCCAATCGCGCCGCAGCCTAAAATCAACACGTCTTCGTCGATCCCGATCCTGGCCAGGCGAGTCGCGTGCAGCGCCACGCCAAGCGGTTCGAGCAGAGCGCCCGTGATCGCGTCCATGCCGTCGGGTAGAGGGACACATTGAGCGGCGGGATGAACCATTTGCGTACGGAGTGCCCCATGACGGGGGAACAGGCCGATGAATTGCATATGAGTGCAGAGGTGCTGTTGTCCGGCAAGGCAGCGCTCGCACTCGCCGCAGTGGATAGCAGGGTCAATGGCGACCGGCTGCCCAATCCTGAACGCGCCCTCCGCTCCCGCGCCGATCCGGGCCACGCGGCCCGACGCCTCGTGACCGAGGATCAGCGGGCCTGTTACCATCGTGCCGCCGATTCCGCCGTTGAGGTAGGTATGAAGGTCGCTTCCGCAGATCCCTACCGCCATCACATCCAAAAGGATCTCGCCCGGCCCCGGCTCGTGATCCGGGAGATCCTCAATCCGCACATCGAGTGGTCCATGCAAGACAGCCGCCCTGGTCATATGTGTTCTCCCGCTATACTTTAGCCCCCATTAAGACCGGCACGGGGGCCCCCGGCCGCGGCCGGGTGGGCAAGAGACTCCACTGGACGCCTGCCCTCCAACAGCCAATTCCCGTACTCGCCTGGCACTATACGTATGCTCGCGATCAGCCGACAACCGGCCGCGGCCGTTTCGTCCCTGCCGGCCGGCCGCGGCCGTAGGCATCGGGTGCCGAAGCGTCCTCAAAGAAGGCTTTATACCTACTGGTGATGATACACCGACCAGCCAAGGTACTTGCTAAGTGCTTCTTGCATCACGGACGCGACGCGCGTCTGGTTGACCGATACATGGTGCTCATAGCCATTCTCGCAGATGTGGGCGAGGAGTTCCTGGAAGCG
>JAICHN010000006.1 GCA_025924845.1 Chloroflexota bacterium
TGATCGCCGCCGGCGATCACGCACGCTCCCCAGCCAGATCATGATTAGAGATCGACGCCCGGCGGGACCAACTGGTCGATCCGCTTCAGATGCTCGGCGGGGATGTGAATCTCCGGGACACGCAGCACGCTTTCCAGTTGCTCCATCAGGCGCGGGCCGATGATCGGCGCCGTCACGACTGGATTGGCCAGGGTCCAGGCCAGCGCGTACTCGGCGAGGCTCACTCCCAACTCGTCGGCCATCGGGATAAGCTCATCAACCACGGCCAGCTTACGCTGTCCCGCGTCCGAGTCCAGCGGCTCGAAGAATTGGTCACGCGTCGCACGCGACTCGGCGGGCGGCGCCTCGCCCTTCCGATATTTGCCGGATAGGTAGCCTCGGTGCAGCGGGCTCCAGGGGATCACGCCCGTGCCGTACTTCTCGCAGACCGGCAACACGTCGCGCTCAATCCCTCGTGAGAGGATGCTGTAGGGCGGCTGCTCGCAGACAAAGCGTTCCAGGCGCAGCCGATCGCTGACCCAGTAGCTCTCTACCAGTTGCCAGGCGGCAAAGGTGGAGGAGCCCAGGTAGCGGACCTTGCCCTGATGCACCAAGTCGTCGAGCGCCCGCATGGTCTCTTCGATCGGCGTCTCGGGATCGGGCCGGTGGATCTGGTAGAGATCGATGTAATCGGTCTGGAGGCGGCGCAGACTGTCCTCCACCTGCCGGGTAATGTGGCGCCTGCTGTTCCCCCGGTCATTTGGCCCCGGTCCCATCACGCCATGCACCTTGGTGGCCAGTACCACCTCATCGCGCCGGCCTTTCAGGGCCTTGCCGACGATTTCCTCGGAGACACCGGACGAGTACACATTCGCCGTGTCCAGAAAGTTGATTCCGGCCTCCAGGGCACGATGTATGATCTGGATACACTCCTCATGATTGTTGTTGCCGCGCGGCCCAAACATCATGCAGCCGAGGCACAGCGGGGAGACCTTCAGGCCGGTATGACCCAGAGAGCGATATTCCACGGATAAACCTCCAGACGGGGAAGCGATCAAAGTTCTACGCACTTGCCTTACAAGTGTACCAAGCAAGCGGTGAACTCACCTTCCCGGGGGCCGGCGATGAGTTCAGGGAATCTCGACATCTTCGTAGATATCGGCAAGCGGCAGGGCTTATAAACCGTGAAGCGGAAACACCAGTTCACGTACCTGGCGGATCGTCTCCGTGGTTGCCGCCGCAAGCGCCTCATCCCGCTCCGCGCCGAGGCTGACGACCTGCTCGTCCAGGAACGTCTCGGCCAAGGGATGCGTGGTGTGGTGACGGCGCGACTGAAGAAAAGCGGGCGGCAAGTCTTGAGGAAGTGTCTGATCCGTCATCGCGGCAAATACCATGGTCCAGGCGCGGGGAACCACGCTATAAAGATCGTAGCCGCCGCCGCCCGTGGCAAGCCAGCGCCCGCCGCACAGTTCATGGGCCAGGTTGTGGAACTGCCGGCCCAGCACGGGCCAGATTGCCGTACTCGTGGCCAGGTGGGTAATGGGGTCGAGCCAGTGACTGTCGCAGCCGCATTGGGTGACGATCAGATCGGGCCGGAAGGTCCGGGCCACGGGCAGTACGACCTCCTCCACCACGCGCAGGAAAGGCGCGTCGGTGGTGTAGGGTTCCAGAGGCACGTTCACGCTAGTGCCATAGGCATCGCCCACGCCCAACTCCTCGATGAACCCGGTGCCTGGGAAAAGGTACAGCCCGGACTCGTGTACGGAGATGGTCAGCACATTGGGGTCGCTATAGAATGCTTCCTGCACGCCGTCACCGTGGTGGGCATCGACATCGATGTAGACGACCCGGGCGCCGAAGCGATCGCGGGCCGCCTGGATGGCTATGGCCGGGTCGTTGTACACGCAAAACCCGGCCGCGCGATCCCGGTGCGCATGGTGCAGACCGCCGGCGGGGACGAAAGCGTGGAGCGCCCGTCCCTCCATCACCTCCTCCATCCCTACCACCGAGCCGCCCGCTACCAGGGCCGCTGCCTCGTGCATGTGGGGGAAGGCAGGATTATCACCGGGACCGAAGCCGTGACGCGCGGCGCGTCCCTCCCACCCGGTAGGCGGTCCGCCGGTTGGGCTGAGCGCCTTGACCGTCTCGATATACGCCTCGTCGTGTACGGCAGCCAGTTCAGCGTGCGTAGCGGGACGGGGCGGCTGGGTGTACACCCCCTGCCCCTTTGCCAACCCACAGGCGCGTATCAACTCCACGGCAAGCTCGACCCGGATCGGCTGAAGGGGGTGCGAGGGGCCGAAGGTGTAGGGTATGGAGCGATATTCATCGCCGAATACCAGGGCTACCGAATCAGGCATGGGGTTCCTCTTGGTGGGAGGTTTATTGGGTCGTGGACGCTGCCGGAACGCAGGTGAAGCCTTGCCGGGTGAAGTGCTGGTCAAAGGCAAAGGCGGTATCAAGATTTCTGTCGCGCATCATCTCAAAGCTCACGCAATCCACGAGACTCAAGTCGCGAGTGGAGGCCGTTAGTAGCGCCGCCGTGGCCCGATAATGGAGGGATACCTCAACCCATACCACCTCAACTAAAGGGAAGAAGACGGAGTGACAGGCATGTACAGCCTTCATTCCCAGACGACGTTGGGCTAGAGCCATGGTTTCCAGCAATACGTAATTGCTCGTTTTGATGGGATCCTGCCGAGAGTGTAGCGCCATCCAAGTTTCTAGGGCTCGCGCATGGTTTGCATCCTCGCGGCTGAGAAGTGAGAAGAACGCGGATGTGTCGATGAAGACGGTCACCCCAGATAGGCCTCTTCGAGGTAATGATCATGATTCTCGGACACATCACTGGCGGTATCGGTAAAACTCCCGGCCAGCTGAAAGCTGCGCTGCCACAACTCCTCTCGCCTGTTCTCCTTAAGAATACGCTCTACCCCTTCACGCACCAACTCTGCCAAGGAGATGCCACGCTGGGAGGCCAATGCCTTAAGTCCACATGCCTGCTCCTCGGTAAGCTGGATCTGTGTTCTTACCATTTTCCTCACTCCGCCATCACATCATGTACGCACTTTAAGGCTGTTATGATAACACTCTCAAGACGGCTGGGACATAGCCGCTTTCCGGCATGCCCACCCCAAATTGTGTGTCTGGCGGAACGTGCTACACGTCGGCGAACCATCCCGGGAGCACTGAAACATCCTCGATCATGCGTATCTCCACTCCCAGCCTCAACTCCTTGAGCTTATCTAACAGTGCCTCGCCATCCAGCAAGTCGATCGGCGGCGCCCCGTCCCGCCTTGCTTCCGACTTCGCATCTCGGGTAAAGGCGCCGGTGGTGATGACCAGGCCGCGCTCGGCGCGGCCGATCATGGCGCCTCGGAAATCCCTGATCGTGCCCGCACCGACACTGCCCGCATACCGCTTACATTGAAACAACACCGGAAAGCCCAGGAGGCCGCCGAGGCGGATGATCCCGACGCCATCGATCCCGCCGTCCCCAGACCGTCCGGTAACGCGAACCTCCACGAAACCGGACTCCCGCAGGAGCCGCTGACATAGGCGCTCGAATGCATCGGGCGCCAATGCGTGCAGGGCGGCAAGCAGTCGCACACGCCAGGTGCCCTGATGTGGGTCTAGCGCGTCGATAGAGGTCGCCTCATCACCGAGATTTGAGGAACGTGCCGCGCGCCTTTCAGCACTTGCCCTGCGTGCGAAGCGGACAATTTCCTGTGCATTAACTGGGCCACTCTGTCCTCGGCCCTTCACGGTAAGTATCCAGACGCCCCGGGCAGTATTTTCGAGCAGCCCATATGCCTTCAGATACGTGCGCGCCCAGGCCAGGCGATACGCCAATTCTGTTTGGCTCTGGTCGTGGACTTGTGCGGTATCCTCGTCGGATAGACCGAGTCCCTTGATAACCTCATCGTCCAATTCGGCGATCGTCGCTGAGTCCCCGAGCTTCCGCATGGCGTTAAGCACCGGATTGAACAGTTCATGGTATTTGGGTACGGCCATCGGATCTCCTCGCTCTACAACTTAGCATGATAGTAGCACGTTGGCAGTATCTCCATGGTCACGGCTGTGGTCACCAACGGTATACAAGGAGAACGGAGTAAACTGGACGTAGCCCACTCTATGGGAGGAGTGCATGCGCCAGGTCAGTATCCGTGAGGCCAAGACCTATCTCTCACGGCTGGTCGATGAAGCGGCCGATGGGGAAGAAATCATCATTGCCAAGGCGGGTAAGCCGATGGCGCGGCTGGTTGCACTAGAACCCGCCCCCCAGCCCCGGCGCATCGGCTTGCTAGAGGATAAGATTTGGATCGCGGATGATTTTGATGCGCCACTTCCGGAGGAGATATTGGCGCTCTTCGAGGGGCCGATCTAGGGCGCCTGCCGCCCCACGATGCGCTGCTCGCCGCCTACAGTGATTACGTTGAGGTCGTGTAAATCCGAGCATGACCCCGAATGCCCCGCCCATCGGTGAACCTCGTGTTTCCCGCTTTGGTCAGCCGGGGGCTTCGATCACCTGGCCGACCGGCACTATTACCCTAGCGCCACGGCCAACCCAACCACCGCGCCCGCCACGCCCACCAGCCAGAAGCGTTGCACGATCTGGGTTTCCGGCCAACCGAGCTTCCCGAAGTGGTAGTGGATCGGCGTCATCTTGAAGACGCGCTTGCCGCCGGTGCGTTTGAAGTAACTGACCTGGATGATCACGGAGAGTGTCTCCGCCACGAAGATCACGCCGATCGGGATGAGGGCCACGATCTGGCCCGTCGCCATGGCCAGTCCGCCCAGCAGGGAGCCCAGGGCCAACGAGCCGGCGTCCCCCATGAAGAGGCGGGCCGGGTGGACGTTGTACCAGAGGAATCCGACCAGGGCGCCGATAGAGAGGAGACATAAGGCCCCGATCGCCCCTTGACCCTGGCTGAACGCAATAATCGCGAAGGCGGTCAGCGCGATGGCACAGGTGCCGGCAGCCAACCCATCCAGCCCGTCGGTCAGGTTTACGGCATGACCGGCGGCAATGATCGCCAGTACCGCCGCCGGCGCGATAGCCCAGCCCAGATCTACCATGCCCAGGCCGGGCAGATGCTGTGGAGGCAGGCCGGGTCCCAGCACCTCCAGGACCACGGCGCCCGCCGCGATGCCTGCCTGCCAGGCCAGCTTGGGACGAGCGCGCATGCCTCCTCTGCGGAAGCGTGCCGAGCTCAGCACATCGTCGTAGGCGCCCAGCGCGGTGGCGGCGAGGGTCAGGGCGATCAGCACGCCCACCGCGGCGTCATGCTCGGTCAGAAACGCCTGCGCGAACAGCGCGATGATCGCCACGAAGATCAGGCCGCCCATACTCGGCGTACCGGCCTTGCTCTGGTTGCTCGCGGGCTCCTCGGCGCGGATCTGCTTCCCGGCCCCCAGGCGGACAAGACCGCGGATGAGATAGGGTATGGTGACGATTCCCGTCCCTGCCGCGGCAAGGAACAGGGCCGCGCCGCCAATCAGGCTGTCGGCGTCAGCCATCCTACCACCTCCTCCATCTCCATCCCTCGGGAGCCTTTCACCAGCACCACGTCCCCTTCATGCAGCAGATTGGCCAGGGCGGGCCGCAACGCCGCCTTGTCGGGGAACCATTGGGCCGTAGGGCCCGCCGCGTCCACGATTTCCCGGGCCAACGGCCCCATCCCGATCACCAGATCGACCCGTTCGGCCGCGTAGGCGCCAATGGCCCGGTGGCTCTCCACCGCGATTTCGCCCATCTCCAGCATATCGGCCAGAATGGCCACGCGGCGCGAGCCTGATTGAGCCGCCGTCAGATCGAGCGCCGCTCTGACCGACAGCGGTGAGGCATTGTAGCTGTCGTCGATGATCAACCGTCGTTCGGCGCCTGGGCGCATTTTCTGGCGGGCCGCGCTCGCCGGCACGGCCTCCAGGGCGGCCGGAATCTCCGTGGGCGCGATCCCAACCGCTTCCAGCACCGCTGCCGCGGCGAGAAGCGCCATGGCATGATGGGCGCCAGGGAGAGCGGTGCGAATCGGGGTGCGTCGCCCCTCGTGGACCAGGGTAAGGCGTAGTCCCGCGGGATGCGCCTGCACGTCCGTGCCTTGCCAGCGCGCTCCCTCGGTCAGTCCGAAGGTGCGTACCGGCCCCGGCGCCTGGGCGCTCATAGCGAGGGTACGCGGATCGTCGTGATTGAGGATGGCGATGCCGTGAGGGGGAAGGGTCGTAATCATCTCGCCCTTGGCCTGAGCGATCCGTTCAATGGTTCCGGCGCGGGCCAGGTGTACGGCTTCCACGTTCAGCACCACGCCAATCGTCTGCCTGGCGATGCCGGCCAGGAAGGCGATATCGCCGATATCGTAGATTCCCATCTCCAATACGGCGGCGCGGTGTGCCCCGCTGAGCGAGAGGAGGGTGAGGGGTAATCCTATTTCGTTGTTGAAACTGCGCGGACTGGCCAACGTAGGGAGGAGCGACCCCAACGCCGCGGCCAGCACATCCTTGGCTGTCGTCTTGCCGACGCTCCCCGTCACGCCGATTACCGATAGGTCGGGGAATCGTCCACGCCACCAGGCTGCCAGGCTTTGCAGCGCGGCGAGCGGGTCGGGGACGACCCAGGTTACCCTCTTTGGTGGAAGTGCTTCCGGGGGGCGCGCGGCGATCACGGCGCTCGCCCCGCGCTCGATCGCGTCGGGAATGAACCGGTGTCCATCGGCATGCTCGCCGGGGAGCGCGATGAAGAGCGCGCCGGGCGCCGCGAGGCGTGAGTCGTTGACCGCGGGACCGAGCGCGTCGTTCCAGTCGACTGTGGCATCGGGCGCGCGCAGAGAGCCGATGCCGCTGAGCTGAGCGTACCGGCGGAGATCCGCGAGGGTCAGGCGCGTGGATATGGCAACACTCAACGGTCAGCGCGTTTCAGGTGGAATCCGGGAATGGGCACGCGGTGAGCGGTTGGATCGGATTCGACAACGGCGGAACCTTATAGTAGTCGAAGAGCTTTTGCAGGATGTCGTGTACGGTTGGGGACGCGGTCAAGGATCCCCACTGCGTAGATGGCTTATTGAGTACCACCAGGACTACGAACCGCGGGTCTTCGGCCGGGGCATAGGCGGCAGTACTGGCGATGGTCTGGTTTGGACTATAGCCGCCGGCTACCGAGATGGAGGCCGTGCCGGTCTTGGCGGCGACATCATAGCCGGGAACGAGTGCCTTGCATGCCTCACCATTAATAGCCTGATGCACCAGGATATCATTCATCTGAGCGTCGGTATCACCGCTGATTACCTGGTGCAGGCGCTCCGGCTGTACCGTGGTCGTCTTACCATCCAGCGTATACGACTGCATCACATGGGGGACCATCAGCCAGCCCCCGTTGGCCAGCGAAGCGTAGGCATTGGTCAACTGAAGCGCCGTAACCGTGAGACCCTGGCCATATGCCTGGGTATCTTTGTAGGCCGGAACCCAAACGATCCCGGAATGATCCCCGGTCGGTTTACGGATATCGCCTGGAATCTCCCCTGCCAGATCTACGCCGCTGAGGTTTCCGAAACCGAAACGGTTCAAATAGTCATACCAGGTAGTGACCGGGATCATCCGCCCAAACTGCGCGGCCCCGATATTCGAGGAGTAGTGAAGCATCTTGCTCACGTCCTCATAGCCGCCAAAGGTACACTCGTCCAGACACCAGTTGCGGATGGTGATGCCGTCGGCCGGGAGTTTTAGGGTTCCCGTATCAAGGACGGTGGTAGTTGGTGAGAACGAATGGCTATCGAGGCCGATGGCGACCGTGAACGCCTTGAAGGTTGAGCCCGGCTCATACTGATTACTTATCGCCGGGTTCGTGAACAAATTAACGGTGCTGTTTGTGCTATGGCCCTTGGTGTTGGTTTGATTGACGAGCTGTTGCCAATGGTTGGGATCGTAGGTAGGCGAGGAAGCCATGGCCAGGATCGCCCCGGTCTTCGGTTGCTCCACGATGATCGTACCGCTCGCGGCTCCGTAGATCTTCACCGCCTGGGCCAGTTCCTGCTCCACCAACAATTGCACGTAGCTGTCTATAGTGGTCGTGATTGTGGCGCCTGGTTGGGGCGCCGCATCGGTGCCGGTGCCCACCCGAATCGGGTCGCCGTGCGTGTCGTGGCGCACGCTGATATGGCCGGGGATACCGCGAAGCAAGTTGTCGTAGTACCGCTCCAACCCATATTGTCCGGTATCAACCGGTTGGCCGTTGGGATAGGTATACGTGACATAACCCAGAACCTGCGAGGCGACCTGCCCGTTAGGATAGGTTGATTGGTCGCGTGGCTCCAGGGAGAGCCCCGCCAATGGAGTTGAGGTCCCTGGTATGGTCAGATCGGCGATGGTATTGGCGGTGGTCTGCGAGATATCAAAGTGCGCGGGGCAGGTAGGGCTATCGTCGCCCGCCAAGCATACATAGGTATAACCGGAGTTCAGTTGATCGAGGATCGCCTGGTAATGCGATCGGTAATCGGCGTGCGCCTTGGCGATCCGTTTCGCGTCATGGGCATGCTTGCCTCCGGGCAGACGGAGGGGGAAGAGCACGTCGGTCAGCAAGCGGGCCGTGGTCTCCTTCTTGGTAACGTACTGGGGCGAAGCGGCCAGCTTATAGACGGTGAGCGTCCCGACCAACGGAGCGCCCTTGGCGTCCACGATCGTACCCCGGGGCGGCTTCTGGATCTGCGGCCCGGCTACATCCGCCGCGTAGTATTGCTGATACTTGGTGTTGTCGGCGCTCATCACCTGGAGCGTGACCAGGCTCTTGGCCAGGTCACCAAACACCAACAACATGGCGAGCAGCACCACGAGTTGGCGCCAGCCCTGGCGCGCGATGCGGCGCATTATTGCAGCAGGCTGAACAGCCCGTCCCAGGCGTCCTGCCACCAATAGGTGATCGCGGCATTGGTCGCGGGTAGGACGACGGCGGGGCGCTGATTGGGGGCCAGCGCGGCCACCGCGGGTGGTTGCCCGGAACTGGTGATCGTCAGTTGCTTGAACTGGCGAGGATCCGCCTGCACCATGCCCAGCTTGTTCGCCATGGCGACGACATGGGTCACAGCCTCCAGGTTATTCACCTGGGCAAGCAGGTCATTCACCTGTTGCATCTGGGTGACTATCTGGGCGTTGAGATTGGTAATGTCCTGATTGGCGGTAACAATACGGCTCTGTTGCCAGAGGTAGAGCACGGAGGTCATGCCGGCCACCAGCACCGCCGCGATAAACACCACCACCTGGTTCGCCGGAGCCCGCGTGGGCTTACCCAGCGTTCGAGTAGGCGCATTCAGCCTGTTGGTCACTCTGGTGAGGCTCATCTTGCCGTTCATGCTCCGTTCATCCGCCTTGCACAGGGTAGCAGAGGCGCTCCGCCACGCGCAAACGCGCCCCGCGCGATCGCCGGTTAGCCGCCGCCTCGGCGGGCGTAGCTTGCGTGGCGTGCCGATCCAGAAGGCGCAGGGCAGGCCGGCGATCGCAGGTGCAAAGCGGTTGCGTGGCAGGGCAGCGGCATACTCGCGCCTCCTCGCGCATGAACCGCTTGACGATTCTGTCTTCCAGAGAGTGAAAGGCGATCACCGCCAGCCGCCCGCCGGGACGCAGCAGGCGTAATGCCTGCGGCAGCACGGTCTGAATGCTCGTCAATTCGCCGTTGACCGCGATGCGGAGCGCCTGAAATACGGTTGTTGCCGGATGAAGGCGGCCTCGCCTACCCTTCACGTTGGCCGTCAACTCCGCCAGGCGTCCCGTCGTGACAATCGGCGCTACCGCCCTGGCTCGCACAATGGCGGCGGCTATCTTTCTCGCCGCGGGCTCCTCGCCGTAGCGCTGAAAGAGGTCCGCCAGCTCCTTTTCGCTCAGCTCCCGTACCAGGTCGGCCGCCGTGGGGCCGGTTTCGAGGTCCATCCTCATATCCAGCGGGCCGTCCTCCTGAAAGCTGAACCCGCGTCGCCCCGTGCCGAGCTGCACGCTGCTGACCCCCAGATCGAGGAGAATGCCGTCCGCCTCGCTCCAACCTTCCCGAGCCGCGGTAGTCTCCAGGTCGCGGAAGTTGGCTTGCACTACTCTGGCCCGGGCGCCGAAATGTTCCAGTCGCCTCGTCGTTCGAGCGACCGCCTCGGGGTCGGTGTCCAGCGCCAGCAACATTCCATCCGGGGCGCTCTCCTCCAGGATGCCGGCCGCGTGCCCGCCGCTCCCGGCCGTGCAGTCGATATACCGCCCGCCCGCGTGAACGGCCAGTGCGTCGAGCGTTGCGCGGTAGAGCACCGGGATGTGCTCTATACCGCTCTCCATCTTTCCTCCGTGAAACCCTGCCCAGTGTAGCAAACGAGCGCCGCATCCGCCTAGCCCGCCCGCAAATTGGTGTATAACCCCCTTGCCGGCCACGCGGCCCGGACGTGAGGTTGGTCCGGCGCTTGTTCCTGTCCGGGCGTCAGGGGCATCGAGTCGAGAGAGCCGGGGAATCATGGACGAGAGGCTCCTCTCGGCATGACACAATCCGCTCTTCGTACGCATCGGCTTAAATGTCCAGACCAAGGCCGGAGAGCCGCTCGGCGATATGCTCACCGTCCTGCTCTTCCTTGGGGCGCCGCTCTTCCCAGCGGGCCTGACTCCAGATCTCCACCTTGCTGTATTGGCCGATTACGGCGGCCGTGTCGTCAAGACCGGCGTATTCGCGGAGGAAGCCGGGAATCAGCACTCTGCCCTGACGGTCAAAGTCACATTCGGTGGCACCGGAGAATATGAAGCGCTTATAGTTCCGCACATCGGGCTGCGTGCCGGGCAGCTTGTCGAGCTTCTCGGCGAATTCCTGCCACTCCTGGGCGGGATAAATGACCAGACAGCCATCCAGACCGCGGGTGACGATCGCTCCCTCGCCCAGGCGCAGGCGGAACTTGGCCGGAATGGCCAGGCGTCCCTTACCGTCTACGCTGTGCGTGAATTCGCCTAGAAACATCGTCCTCGCCCGCTGGGGTTTATCCCCATTTGGCCCCACTTATCCCCACGTTTATCCACAGTGGAGCAAGTATACCCCCCTTTACCGGGCGTGCGCCATAGCCTTGCGGGCCATTTTCGAGGTCATTTTCGGCAAGCCGAGCGAACCTTGCCCTGACATGGTCAGGGTTCAGGATCCGGTGTCACTGCCCACGGCGGGCCAGGGGCAATGGGTACCGTGGCGCGGACAGGCGCCGGCCGGGCCGCCCAGCTCGTACAGCAGTTGGTCGGCCGAAAGGCGGCGCCAGACCGCCCACGCATCACGGTCGAGATCGATGCGCCAGGGGAGGGTGAGTCCGGCCAGGATCAGGGCCGGCGGCCCCTCGCCGGCATGCCGGCCCAGCGCGGTGATCGCACTGGGGACTTCGGTGAGCGGCGCGCGTGGTTCGCCGTGACGTCCATCCCAACGGAGGGGATAACTGATCAGGCCGTCTTCAACCTGGATTTCGGCCCGTTCCAGGGTCTGCCCATGCCACCCGTGCGCATCTATGCGCACGCGGAGGGGCCAGGGGCCGACGGCGGTGTGGCCGGAGGGATCGGAGTGGGGACGGCGGCTTCGCACCCAATCGAGCGGGCGCACCACTACCTCGCCCACCTCCCAGGCGCCATGAAATAGATGGAGCATCCCATCCTCGCCTGGCCACTCCCTGTGGAGCAGCATCCGCCGTGGTTCCGCCTCGCGCAACGTCCCGCCAACGGCTTCCTCCAACGGATGCGCTCCGCCAAAAGGGCGAAGCAGCGCCTCGTCCGGACCGGGGTAGTCTATATGCCAGATCGCGTGACGGTCCGGACGTTGGGCGAGGAGCGCGCGCCAGAGGCGAGAGAACCACCATCCGGCGCACGAAGATTGCGGTGGGGGGAGCATTAGCTTATTTCCGTGATCGTCTGACTCATGTTGAATGAGTGTACCGATGCCGGCGATCCTGGGGACGGCGCCCGCTGACGTTCCCGCCCTATGGTTGTCTATGAGCAGTTGCTCGTCGTGTTACACTGGCTTCGCTATGCGATGGTTGCTTTCCAGGCGAACCTGGGCCGTACTCGTGCCGGTGATCTGCCTTATGCTCGGTCTCCAGGGACCTAGAGCGCGCGCGGCGGGCGACACCGTGCCCTACTATAATTTTAAGCATGCCTTCGCCTTTGCCTACCCAAGCACCTGGATTCGGTTGCGGGTAAAGGGCGCGGACTATGCCATACTGGCGCCCGATCTGAACGGTGTGCTCTCCGTTACCGTCGGTCCCGGAACGGCAAGCGATACGGACTTGCGAAATGCCCTGCGCGCCGCGTTCATTCCGTTCGGTCGGCCGCTTCATGCTCCCGATTTTGGGGTCTATGGTTTACAGGGCGGTACGGCACAGCAGGCTCAGGCCGTTGTCGAAACCAAGACTAAGCGCCGAAGCGCGATTACCGCTCTGGCGGTCTCGCATCACGATCGCGTTTACTTGATTTTGCTGGTGGTACAGGATACGCGCCAGGCATCGGCGGCGGCCGATTCGGCTGCCCTTGTGACGATTCTCTCGACCTTCGCGTTGTTCTGAAGGCAGGGCGTCTTCGCGGAGCATGGCGAAATCAACACACATGCATGTTGATTTCGGCATCATGATCCTTGTAGGAACGGGCGCTCGACCGACGACTAGGTTTGGCTCGGCGCTGCCGGTGGGGCGCCGGGCAAACCCAGAATCTGGCGGGCCCGTAGGCCGAACGCTACATCGGCCGTGCGCTCCGTAGCCCATAGGGCGGGAGTATCGGGGAAGCCTTCCCTGGCGATAGCGGTTGTCCAGTCCAGGCCGGCGCCGTAACGGTCCTCCAGCGCCTCCACGGTGGGCACATCCTGCAAAGCACCCAGGATGCGAAGGATGGTGGCATTGTATTCCACCTTCCTCCGCCCCATCGGTAAGCTCGTATGCCAGGCAAGAGCGCGTTCCCAGCGCTCGTTCATTAGATGGTATCCCTTATCAGTGAGCGGCGGTTGAGGTAAGCTCGGCCTCGGCACTGACCGGCTCGACCCCTAGCCCATGCTCCTCAAGATACTTCTCGGCATCCAGCGCCGCCTTGCAGCCATCGCCGGCGGCGGTGATGGCCTGCTTATAGCGACTGTCGCGCACATCCCCGGCCGCGAAGACTCCCGGCACATTGGTAAAGGTCTGTTCACCGGTCAAGATATAGCCCGCCTCGTCGGTGTCGATCCCCCCTCGAACCAGTTCGGTATTGGGGTGGTGGCCAATGGCCAGGAAAGCCCCTCGACCGGCAACTCGCTCTCGGCGCCCGTCCGCGTGTCGCGAAGCCGAAGCCCCGTGACCGACTGCTCGCCCAACACCTCCACCACCTCACTGTTCCAGATGAAGTGGATCTTAGGGTTCGCCAGGGCACGTGCCTGCATAGCCTTGCTGGCTCGCAGATGATCGCGGCGGTGGATCACAGTCACCTTGGAGGCAAAGCGAGTCAGGAACGTTGCCTCCTCCATGGCGCTGTCGCCGCCGCCCACCACGGCGATCTCCTTGTTGCGGAAGAACGCCCCGTCACAGGTAGCGCAACTGGACACGCCGTGGCCGCGGAGCCGCATTTCCGACTCGAGCCCCAGCCAGCGTGCCGCGGCGCCCGTGGCGATGATCAGCGTATGCGCGAAGAAGTCGCCGTCGTCCGTAGTGACGCGGAACGGTCTCACGTTGAGATCGACCGCCGTTACGTCCTCGTCGCGAATATCAGCCCCAAATCGCTCGGCCTGGGCGCGGAAGATATCCATCAGGTCCGGGCCCATGATGCCGGAGACAAAACCTGGATAATTCTCCACCTCGGTGGTCAGCACGAGTTGACCGCCGTTCTGACTACCCGCGAATACCAGCGGCTCCAGGTTGGCGCGCGCGGCATAGAGCGCGGCGGTGTAACCGGCGGGGCCGGAACCGATAATGATCAATTTCCGAGGCTGATTTGTCATTGGTACTCCTGTGTGGGGGCGCCGGCATGCCGGCTGTCTTCAAGGATCCCCCTCTACTTATAGTAACGTAGAGCGGGGCGCCGCGGATTCGCGCCCGGCGTGTTTGAGAACCCTACTGTGCCCTACTGTACTACCCCACCACCAAATTTAAGAGCTTACCGGGGACGAAGATCGGTCGGCGCAGCGCCTTGCCCTGCATGGCGCTTCGCACCTTGTCGCCCGCCAGGGCCAGGGCTACCACCTCCTCCTCGCCGATGTCCGGGGCAACCTCCAACTTGTCGCGCAGCTTGCCGTTCACCTGCACGACCAGGGTCACGGTGCGGGCGCGCGCCTTCTCGGCGTCCCACTCCGGCCAGGGCTGGTTGTGTACGCTATACGGGTAGCCCAGTTGCGCCCAGAGTTCCTCGGCCAGATGAGGGGCCAGGGGAGCCAGCAGCAAGGCGGTCATGCGCAACGCCTCGCGCCGCTGGGTTGGGGATGCGGCGGCCCAGTGATCTTGCAAGTGGTTCTGGTACTCCATCAGGCCCGCGATGGCCGTATGGAACTTCAGGGCGGCTATGTCGTCACCCACCCGTTTGATCGTGCGATGCAGCATCGGCTCCCACTCACCGGCCGCGCCTCCGGCGGTCGGCGCGTCCAGTTCGTCCAGGCGCGACCACAGCCGCGTGACGAACCGGGAGATCCCGGCCACGCCACGATCGCTGAATACGCCGCCTTCCTGATAAGGGCCGGCAAACAGCAGGTAAAGGCGAAGCACGTCGGCGCCGTAGCGCTCGATATATTCGTCGGGGTTGACTACGTTACCCCGGCTCTTGCTCATCTTCTGCACCGTCTGCACCACCTTCTCCTCGCCGGTCTCGGGATCGGTGATGTGCTCCTCCTCCAGCACCAGCAAGAGGCCGTGCAGACGGAGGCGGGCGAAAGGCTCCTCGAACGGCAGCAGACCCAGATCGTGCAGCACCATGGTGGTGAACCGGGCATAGAGGTGATGCCGACGTACGTGCTCGATGCCGCCCATGTACATGTTCACGGGGAGCCAGGTCTTGGTGCGCTCGGGGTCGAATGGTCGGTCGTCCCACTCCGTGGAGGGGTAACGCAGGAAGTACCAGGCTGAATCGAGAAAGGTATCAGAGACATCCGTCTCCCGGCGCGCCGGCCCGCCGCAGACGGGGCAGGGCACGTTCACCCAGTCCTCCAGGGCGCCAAGCGGACCCACGCCCGTACCGGTGGGACGGAACTCCTCGATCTCGGGCAACAGGACCGGCAGATCCTGCTCCGGAACCGGCACAATGCCATCCTTAGGGCAGTAGATCACGGGAATCGGCGGCCCCCAGTAACGCTGGCGCGAGATCAGCCAGTCGTGCAAGCGCAGGGTGGTGCGCGCCTCGCCGGATCCGTGCTCCTTGAGGAAGTCTATAAAGCGGGGAATCACCGATTCATCGCTTGGCAGGCCATTGAAGGGGCCTGAATTGATGATTGTCCCGACCGGCTCGGTCAGCGCCTCCGCCATGGTGGCGGGGTCGACCGGTGCTCCCTCGGGCTGATACACCGGGACGATAGGCAGATTGAACTTGCGGGCAAACTCAAAGTCGCGCTGGTCGTGCGCGGGCACGGCCATGATCGCGCCCGTCCCGTAGTGAGCGAGCACGTAGTCGGCAATCCAGATTGGGATCGGTTGGCCGGTGGCGGGGTTGATCGCGTAGGCGCCGGTGAACACGCCGGTCTTCTCGCGGTCCGTGGTGCGCTCCCGTTCAGTCTTCCGCCCCACCTCGGCCAGATAGGCCCGCACCGCGCCGGCCTCCTCCGCGGTCACGATTTCCGAGACCAGGGGATGCTCGGGAGCCAGGACGGCATAGGTGGCGCCGAAAATGGTATCCGGTCGCGTGGTGAACACTGTGAATGACCGCGTGGAGCCCGCGATGGCGAAGGTGATTTCAGCACCCGTGCTGCGGCCGATCCACTCCGTTTGCAGTGTCTTACTCAGTTCGGGCCAATCCAGGCCGCGCAGATTATCGATCAGCCGGTCGGCATAGGCGGTAATGCGGAAGAACCATTGCTCCATTTCGCGCTGGACCACCGGGGTATGGCAGCGCTCGCAGACGGTCTCGCCATTCTCCTCCTCGGTCTGCTCGTTGGCCAATACGGTCAGGCAGGTAGGACACCAGGTAACGGGCGCCTTGGCGCGGTAGGCCATACCGGCCTTGATCATTTGCAGGAAGATCCACTGTGTCCAGCGATAGTAGTTAGGGTGGCTGGTGATCACCTCATGCGACCAGTCCCACATCGTGCCCAGGCGCTTCATCTGGGTTTCGCGGAAGCGCTCCACCGTACGATCGGTAAGGCGCATCGGATTGATTCCCAGCTTCAGCGCGTAGTTCTCGCTGTGGATGCCGAAAGAGTCAAAGCCCATGGGCTGGAACACGTCGTAGCCCTGAGCGCGCATGAAGCGGCCATAGGTGTCCGCCCCGCAATAGGTATAGACGTGGCCCACGTGCAGGCCCTCACCCGAAGGGTAGGGAAACTCCATCAGGTTATAGAAGGGGCGTTTGGCATGTGCCAGATCCACCCGGTAGATGCCGGTTTCGTCCCAGATCTTATTCCACTTCCGCTCGACCAGCTTGGTATCGTAGTGTGCCACCTGCCTACCGCCCCTCACCGTATTTCCGGTCGTCGGCGACCGCTTCGTCGCCGGAGCACATCCCTATCGCCCAAAACAAAATGCCCCCAGCCCACCGGCTTGTGCCGGGGACGGGAGGCAAACCCCCGCGGTACCACCCCACTTGACGGCGCCCGGCGCCGTCCACTCGCGTGACGCGGTAGCGGGCGTCAGCCGGGCCGGCGGCACATCCGCCGCCTGCTCCCCATGCCGGGCGAGTTCGGTCATCGCAGCCGGCTCGCACCAAGCGCCGGCTCTCTGCTGGGAAGGTATGACCTACTACTCCCTGCCTCCCAGGGCCTGTGAGTGCATGGTACACGAGCGTGGGGAGGCTCGCAAGCGTAGAGGATAGGCGACATTCTCACGATTCCGGGCGAAAGTGTGTGTGGCGCCGTTCGCGAGGATGGGCGCCCCTTTTCGACCTGGCGGCGGATCGATCGGCTTGATCATCGCTACACTGAAGGTGACGGATTCACGCAATGCGGGAGGAGATGTGCGCTGTGTATGCTCGCGCCGAACCCCAAATCGATTACTCCCTTTTCCCTACCGGCGACGGTGAGCCGATGGCGGAAACGGAAGTGCATCGGGTGCAGATGAATGACCTCATCTTTTCCCTCAACTCGCTCCTGGCTAATGAGCCGCGAATGTATGCCGGTGGAAACATGTTGATGTATTACACGCCGGGCAACGGCTGGGATCACGTATCAGCCGACGTCTTCGTCACCTTCGACGTGGAGCGTGGCATCCGCGAATGCTGGAAGACGTGGGAAGAAGGGGGCCGTTTCGCGGACGTGGTGTTTGAGATCTCGTCTCCAAGCACGATCAAGGAAGACCTGGGCAAGAAGATGCGTCTCTATGCCAAACTTGGAGTGAGAGAGTATTACCTCTATGACCCGCAGCGGAACAATCGACCCCCCCTGGCCGGCTATCGGCTGGTGGATGGGCAATACGAGCCGCTGCCGCGCTTGGTCGGGGTGGAGGGCTACCGCAGCGAGATGCTGGGCACGGAGTTGCGGGTGGTCGGCCCTTGGCTGCGGGTCATCGACCCCGTCAGTGGGGCACCGGTGCTCATTCCGGCCGAGTTGGAAGCGGCGCGCGATCAAGCGGAAGCCGCGCGGATCGCGGCCGAAGCGCGTGCCGGCGACGAGGCGCGAGCCCGTCGGGAGCTGGAGCACGCGAAGGATGCCGCCGACGTGGCGTTGCGCCAAGCCCTGGAGGAGGTGGCACGGCTTCGCTCCGCCCTGGAACAGCAGGAAAAGGGTGGGAGCTGAGGGTATGCCGGAGCTAACCATCGCGGGGGAGCGGCATAATCCGGCACCGCCGATGCTACACTTGGGATGACGGACCCGCCTAGATCAGGAGGAGATGTGCGCCGTGCAAGCTCGCGTCGAACACCGGAACGACTCTACCCTTTATCCCACCAGCGACGGTAAGCCGATGGCGGAAACCGAAGTGCATCGGGTGCAGATGAACGACCTCATCTTTTCCCTCAACTCGCTCCTGGCTAATGAGCCTCGAGTGTATGCCGGTGGGAATATGATGATGTACTACATGCCGGGCAATGGTCGGGAGCACATCTCGGCGGATGTGTTTGTCACCTTCGATGTCGAGCGCGGTATCCGCGAATGCTGGAAGACGTGGGAAGAAGGTGACCGTTTCGCGGACGTAGTGTTTGAGATCTCGTCGCCCAGCACGATCAAGGAAGACCTGGGCAAGAAAATGCGGCTCTATGCGCGGCTTGGGGTGGGAGAGTATTACCTGTATGATCCACAGCGGAACAATCGACCACCCCTGGCGGGCTATCGGCTGGTGCATGGGCAATACGAGCCGATGCCGCGCCTGGTAGGAGTGGAGGGCTACCACAGTGAGGCGCTGGGCACGGAATTGCGGGTGATCGGCCCCTGGCTACGGGTCATCGATCCCGTCAGCGGCGCACCGGTCCTCATTCCCGCCGAGTTGGAAGCGGCGCGTGATCATGCGGAAGCGGCGCGTGATCAAGCGGAAGCGGCACGGGCCGCGTCCGACGCGGCGTTGCGCCAAGCTCTGGAAGAAGTGGCGCGGTTGCGCTCCGCTCTGGAGCGGCAAGGAGAACAGGGTGGTTGAGCGTCCTCACGGGATGAGAGACTACTTTCGAGAGCTGTGCCTGCTGACCGGGCTCCAACGAATGTCCTAGAAACCGATCTAGCCAGATGTCCGGCCACGGTGTACGCTTGAACTATCGGCGGGAAGTCGCCGGTACACCTACAACCGAGGCGGGGAGATGCAGCGATGAGCGCGCCCATGAGCAAGCAAGATGTCTATTGCCCTAAATGCGGCGAGGCTCGCGTGCCGGGCGGTCGTTTTTGTATGGGGTGCGGCCATACTTTTGAGCAAGGCAAGGCGTCATTGACGGCAGGGACGCGCTCCGGCTTGCGTCGCTATGGTCGCGTGAACGTGCATGGCGACCGTAGCGACCTGTTCTACGTCATCGTCGCCTCGCTGTTGGCGTTAGTCCTCTCCCATCTGCCTGTTCTGGACGTTGTCGTCTATCCCTTCAAGCTGTTCGGTACCTTTGTTCACGAGTGGTCGCATGCCCTGGTGGCAATGATCACCGGGGGACATGTGCTGGAGTTGCAAATCAATCCGTCGGACTTTAGCGGCGAAACCTTTACGAGCGGCGGTTGGTTTCTCCTCATCGCCAGCGCCGGTTACACGGGCGCCGCGATCTGGGGCGCGCTGTTGCTTCTGGCGCCGACTCGTTTTTCCAACCGGATTCTCGTTGGACTGGGCGCCATCGCTATCCTGATGCCGCTCCTCGGTTGGATTTTCTTCGGCACTTCGTTCCCGGCCTCTACCTGGATTTGGGCTATCGTATTCGGCGCCGTCGCCCTATTGGTGGGGTTGCGGGCTACGCCGCGCATCGCTCGAGTATTCCATCAATTCATCGCTGTCGTGCTGTGTTTCACCACACTCGACTCCATCCGCTACCTGATCTGGGCTTCGTTTAATGATTCGCGGGTTCATTCGGATGCCACCAACGCCGCGGGCTATACGCATCTTGGCGCGCCGTTCTGGTCTATTTTATGGGCCGTGATCGCCGTGGGGGCGATCGGGTTGGCCGCTTGGCGGGTGACCCGGCGGTCCATCGCTTGAGCATGGCCGAGGACGAGGCCGCCGTTGCCCCGCCCGGCAAGGCTCTACGCGATCCCGCCTACCAGGATCTCTGCAGTTTCTATGGCGGATTCCCCGATGGCCAGGCATGGCGGCCCCAATTCGGTGATTGGGTGAGAGTGGCGCCGAGCAACGAACCCCTGTTGGTGCTGCGCTACGAGGAGGCTACCGAGCAGGTGCATCTGATCGCGGGGCCGGCCGACGCCGAGCCGCTGGTTTTGCCGCGCTCGGCTTGTGTGTGGTTGCCCACGCTCGATCAGTTGCGTGCGCGCATCGTGGAACACTTTGGGACTACCGGGTTTTTTTCGTCTACCTTCAAGGACTCGACCTATTGGTATACCGGGCAAATGTTGGGAATGACCGTGACGAACATGCAGCCGCTGGCCGAAGGGACAACTCCCGAGGAGGCCGCGCTCAAGGCTTTGCTTATGCGCCACCAGTGGTAGGTCGTATGCGGGCTATTTCCCGCCGCGACCCCTCGCGGCCGGCCTGACCGGGACTCCGCTTATGGCTCGACGCGCTCCGATCAAACGATTCCCTTTCTTTGCCGATCTGACTCGCGGCGCCGTGAGTGTGCTCCCTCCGCGCGTGGCGAGCATCCCCGTGGCGCGTATCACGGGCAGCGTGGACAAGGCGGAGGAGCTTACTCCTACCTTCCTGTCCAAACGGGACAAGGAGCGTTCGGCCCGCTTCCGCGCCGTGCGCCGCGCCATGCAACAGGGGATAGAACTGCCGCCCATTCAGGTCTATGCCCTGGGCCGCGATTACTATGTGATCGATGGCCACAACAGGGTAGCGGCGGCGATCGCTTCGGGGGTGCATTACCTGGATGCCGAGGTGCTTGAGTGCATTGTTCCCGAACGTGACCCCCTGGATCAAGTGGCGAACGCCCGCATGCGCTTTGAACGGCGCACCGGGTTGACTCGTCTTGCCTGTACGAAGGCGGAGTATTATACACGGTTCCTCGATGAAATCCTGGCCTATCGCGACCGCTTACGCCGGGAAGATCCGGACATCACCACCCGTGAGGCCGCCGCGCGCTGGTATCGAGAGTGCTTCGTGCCGATCGCCGAGCCGCTCGATATGGGCGCCACGGCGGAAGCCTTCCCTGGCCGCACCGTCTCCGATCTCTACCTGGCCGTAGAGGATCAACAGCAGTATCTTGAGTCAGTCACCGGCAGGCCGGTAAGCATGCGCGAAGCGGTCGATGAACTGCGGAAAAGCCATCCCCGTCCCCTGACCACTCGTGTACTGCGCCCCTTGCACCGCCATGCGCGTCGTGCCGTGTGGAGGGTGAGGGGAGAGCCCGCTCGGTGAAGATTCTTGTTGTATCGGATCACGAGGAGAAGCTGCTCTACGATTTCTTCGACCCCGATCTCTGGGTCGGTAAGGTAGATCTGGTCATTTCCTGCGGTGATCTACGGCCGGAATATTTGTCGTATCTCGTTACGGTGTTGAGGGTGCCCTTACTGTACGTAGCCGGCAATCATGACGGGCGCTACCAAAGATCCCCTCCCGAGGGCTGCGACGATATCGATGGGAAGCTGGTGCGGGTGGGCGGCCTGCGCATTGCCGGACTGGAAGGCTGCTATCGCTATTCTACCGAGCCGGACCATCCGCAATTCACCACGTTCGGCATTCGGCGCCGCCTTCACCGTCTCGGCATGTCCGTATGGCGGGCGGGAGGCCTTGACATTATGGTCTCTCACGCCGCCCCGTTGCGTTGCCCGTTCACTCCCCGCCTCTGCCCGAAGCCTGCCGGCCTGGGATTGCCGTGCATCCGCCCGGAGATTCCCGGGCATCCCGAGATTTGTCCGGAGGCGACCGACCCCTGCCACCGGGGGGTCGGCCCCTACACGGATGCCATCGTCCGCTGGAAGCCAAGGTTTTGGCTGCATGGGCATAATCACATTGAGTATGGTCGGGTGCCGCGTCTGTGGTGGATTGGCCGCACGCAGGTGATTAACGGCGATGGGCATGTGGTGCTGGATCTGGGGATTGAGCCGGACCCCGAGCGCGGCTCCATAGTATCGAGGCCGTAGCGGTCTACTGCTCCAGCCGGTAACCGATGCCGCGCACAGTCTTTATATGGCGGGGATTGGCCGGGTCGTCCTCGATTTTCTCGCGCAGCCAGCGGATATGCACATCGACCGTCCGGCTATCACCCGCGAAGCCGTAGCCCCAAACCTTGTCGAGCAGCACCTGGCGCGAGATTACCTTGCCCGAGCTGGCATGCAGGTAGTCCAGCAAGTCGAACTCCTTGAGGGTGAGCCCGATTTCACTTTGGTCGCGGAATACGCGGCGGCTCTCGCGATCGATGTCGATCCGACCGAAGCGGGTACGATTGGATACCGCACCGGAAGGATTGGTGTGTGCTGCTTCGGCTCGGCGCAGATGGGCACGGACGCGCGCCAGCAGTTCACGGAGTCGAAAGGGCTTTGCCATGTAGTCATCGGCGCCCATTTCGAGACCGAGCACGGTATCCGCTTCGCTGTCCCTCGCGGTAAGCATAATAATGGGGACGGAAGAATCACGACGGACGGCGCGACATACTTCCAGGCCATCGAGACGGGGTAGCATCAAATCGAGAATGACCAGGTCCGGCTTGGCCTCGCGAGCCTGGTCCAGCGCCTCGATGCCATCCATCGCGGTGACTACCTGATAGCCTTCCTTCGCCAGATTGTAGCGCAGCGCCTCCAGCAAAGTAGGCTCGTCCTCCACCAGTAGAATGGTCCGCGTAGCCGTTTGAGGAGGACTGATCACGCCGGTCATTAGCTTTCCTTTAGCGCTCTAAGTAAGAGTGTACCAACCCGCCAAGGCAACGGCGCCGGAACCAGCCGCTCGGCCTTCACAGGAGTACTTGTCCTTCGCTGATTCGCTGTATTTGGTAGCATAGCGAGACAGGGGAGTGCTCCTATGCCGAGTAATGAGCCGGCCAACCCCGTGTCAGAGCACCCAAGGGAGAGTGCCGATGATCCTGCCGCGCGCCGGCGATCGCCCGCACACCATCGATCTGCGCTTTCTCGATCAGCCTGGGGTGATCGCCTCGTTTCTCCTTCGCGGCGATGGAGAGGCGGCCTTTATCGAAACCGGACCGGGAAGCACCGTCCCTGCCTTGCTTGACGCGGCGGCCAGGGCGGGCGTGCAGCCCGAGGAGGTGCGTCACCTCCTCGTGACCCATATCCACCTCGATCACTCGGGTGGAGCGGGCCTTCTCCTCAGGCATTTCCCCAACGCCACGCTCTACGCTCATCAGATTGGCGTACCACATCTGATCGATCCGAGCCGATTGCTGGCCAGCGCCACGCGGATCTATGGCGGGCTTATGCATCGTCTGTGGGGCGATGTCGTGCCCGTGCCGGCCGACCGCCTTGTCGCGCTGGCTGACCGCCAACGGGTGCGCGTGGCGGGCCGGATGCTCGAAGTGCTCTATACGCCCGGTCATGCAAGCCATCATGTAGCTTTTCACGAACTGGAGAGCGGCGAGATCTTTGCCGGGGACGCCGCCGGTTCACGTCTGGAAGGGTTCAGCTACGTCCGTCCGCTTACCCCGCCGCCCGATCTTGACCTGGAGGCGTGGGATCGTACGCTTGATCTGCTGGCCGATTATCATCCTCCCGCCCTCTATCTCACCCATTTTGGCCGCCACGAAGGCGTGCAGGCCCATCTGGCCGAGTTGCGTCTTCGCCTGAGGGAGTGGGAAAAACTGGTGCTGACGGGGCTGCGGGCAGGGCACGAGAGGACGACGCTCGCCGCCGCGCTGCAGCGGGAGGGCGATCGGGAGTTGCTGATCCGTCAAGCGGATGCCGACGTGATCGCGCGCTATGAATCCACCAGTGCCTATGCGATGAACGCGGCCGGCTATGAACGTTACTTGCGTAAGCGCCTACCCGACCTCCCCGTACCGAAGACCAGTCTATGAGGAGGCCGGATGCGGCGCGGCAAGCGAATCCTCCTTTTCTCCAGAGGTGGAGTACGTCCTATGCTATACTTCCCTCACCGGTTTCTGAACGGCTCGGTAGTCCTGCCGTGCGCCGTGGGCCACGACGGATGACCCAATCCTCGGCGGAGCTTCCTGATTGAAAATCGCCTTACTGAAGTTCGGCCCTCTGGGCATTCACTGGTATGGGTTGCTGGTTGCCGTGGCCCTGGTGGTTGGGGTAGCCGTCTCGATCGGCGTTGCCCGCGCTCGTGGCCAGTCGCCCGGTCCTCTGGCGGGCATTCTCTTGCTCGGTTTGCTGTCGGGATTGATCGGGGCGCGTCTATGGTATTTCGTCTTCCGGCGCGATTTCTACAACCCCGATCCGGGGCGCATCTTCGCTGTCTGGCAGGGCGGGCTGGCCTGGCATGGGGCACTGCTTGGCGGCGTCCTGGGCGCCGCCATCTATACCTGGAATCGCGAGATTAGTTTCTGGGCCTGGGCCGATATTTGTGCGCCCGGGCTGATTCTGGGCCAGGCCATCGGCCGCATCGGCGACCTCATGAATCATCAGGCATTCGGTACGCCCTCGCACGGTTTGTGGGCGGTGACAATCCCCGTCGCCAATCGGCCAAGCCAGTACGTCACCTACAGTACGTTTACCAACACGGCCGGCTACGAAGCGGTGTGGGACGTGCTCGTATTCGGCGCCCTCATCGGCCTCACCCTCTGGCAACGGCGCCGCGCGTCTTACTTACCGACCGGAAGTATCTTCCTTGCCTACCTGGTGCTCTATTCCCTGGCCCGCTTGCCGTTGGAAGCGTACCGAGTCGATAGCCTGTGGGTGATGAACATGCGCGTAGCGCAACTGGCCAGCGGGGTGCTGATCGTGGTAGGCGGCATGCTTTACGTGGTGCGCTTGCTTCAGGGCGATCGGGTGCCGGACGTGACCGCCTCCGTATCGGTAGCTCAGCCGGTCCTCACCGGCATCGGTAGTGAAACGTACCTGCAGCCGAGCGCGCAATACCTCATCGCGGCGGCGCACGGGGGTCAGGCCCGGCCCGTTCCGGCGGTAACCACCGTCCTGCCCGGTGTGAACGGTCATAGCCCTAACGGACACGATACAGGCGCTCTAAACGGCACGACTACCGTCATGCCCACCGGCGCCGGCGTTGCCGTCCCCTTGCATCCAACTTCTGGGGCGCCGGTACCTGACGCGGTGCATGGGCCGAACCTGCCAGGGCAGGCGGCACCTGGGGATTTGGGACCGGAAACGCCGGTGCGCCCTGAAGCGCCGCGATTGGGGGAAGAACAGTTGAGATCGGAGGCCGTACCCGTGCCGACCACCACGACGGTGTCAGCGTCTCATGCCGCGCCTCAAGCGTCGACCACTTCGGGATCCGGCACGGCGCCGGAAGCGCCGTCGGTTGCCAAGGCCATGCCGGCGTCTGCCACGCAAACTGATCGTGGAGCCGACGCTGCCTCGACAACGGCGCCGACTTCCGCCGACGTGTCGGTCCAGAAGGCGCCGCCTCTCCCGGAGCAGGCGTCATCGGGGGAACCGTGGCGGGATGCGGAGGGTGTACTGCCATCGGGCGTTGAGGAGGATGCAGATCCCCAGCCGGCCGCCGTGCCTTCACCGCCGGCGCCGTCCGTGGGAGGTGAGCCATGCGTTTGACGGTGCTGGGCGCTGGGCCGGCGTGCCAGAATCCTGGGGGCGCCTGCTCTGGCTATCTAGTGGAGCAGGAGGGCACGGCCGTGCTGATCGACTGCGGTCCCGGCGTACTCCCCCGTCTGCAAGAGTACGTTCGACCGGAGGAGGTGCGCGCGGTGGTCATTTCCCACGCGCACGCCGACCACACCCTGGATCTCCTCCAATATCGCTATTACCTCTCGTTTCTTCGCGAACTGCAACCACTTGTTCGTCCCCCAGCGCTCTATCTTCCTCCGTCTGGACATGAGCGGTTGTTGGGCGTGAGCGCCATGCAGGACTCGTCGCCCGCATTTTTCAGCGATCTCTTTGCTACCAGGGAATACGATCCTGAGCAACCTCTCGATCTGGGACCGCTATCCCTACACTTTGTTCCCGTGGTGCATATTCCGCACACCTATGCCATGCGCGTGAGTGGAGACGGGGAATTGGCCTATTCGGCCGATAGCGGCCCGTGCGCCGGCCTGGCCGATGTAGCGCGGGGAAGCGACCTCTTTGTGTGCGAGTGCGCCAATGAGGAACGCTCTACCTATCCGTATCACCTCACTCCCGCCCAGGCCGGCAGGTATGCCCGCGATGCCGGAGCCCGCCGCCTGTTGCTCACCCATCGTTGGGGCAGATTCGGCAAGGAGGAGACGCTGGCTCAGGCGCGGGCCGAGTACTCGGGCCCGTTGGATTTGGCTGAGGAGGGCATGCGCATCACGATCGGATCGTGAGCCATATGCCGGCCAGTACGATCACGCCGCCTCCCACACTCGTCCCCGGCGGGATTTGACCAAGAAGCAGCCAGGCGAGAATGGAGGCGCCCACCGGTTCGCCGAGAAAACTCACCGAGGCCGCCGCTGCCTTTACGTAGCGCAAGGTCCAGTTGAACAGCAAGTGGCCACCCAGGGTGCAGACCACGGCCAGGGCGAGGAAGTTCAGCAAGTCGTGCCCGCTCACCGCTGTAAGAGACTGGGCGAAGAGCAGGGCGAGTACACCCAGAATCAGTGCGCAGACGCCGTACACGGGAAAGCTGTAGGCCACGTTGTCCATGTGTTGTCTCGTGCTCCGCCCGATCAGCAGGTAGCCGGCGAAGACTATTGCCCCCAGGGCGGCCAGCACATCGCCGCGCAGGGCCTGGCCGCCGACATGGAGGTCACCGCCCGCGATCACGAGGCTTCCCGCCAGGGTAAGGATTATGCCGAGAACGGCACGTGCGCTGGGACGTTCGCCGAAGAGCGGCACTCCGAACGCGGCAACCAGGGCCGGGTGAATGCTCACGAAGAGCACGGAGCTTGCCACGCTCGTGTAGGCCAGAGAGGCAGTCCAGAAGGCAAAGTGGAGCGCCAGGAGGAGGCCCGATACGCCGAGGAGGGCGCGCGATCGTCCGTCCAACGCGCGGATCTGGGCCAGATGGCGGGCTCGCACGAAAGGGATCAGGATCAGCGAGGTCATCACCATGCGGTAGGCCGCGATGACCAGGGCAGGGGCCTGACTGTCTTTGATCAGAATGGCCGAAAATGAAACGGCCGTCGTGGCCGCGAACAGGCCGAGATACGGGCTGATCGGTGGGGGGAGATCCGATAAGGCGGCTGTTCGCGTAGTATCGTGGGCAGGGGTACTCACCATACGCTCCATGACGGGGCGGAATGATCGACGTGGCGCGGCGCGGGCGCCTGAGATGCAGTCCGCCTGGTGAGGGCGGCGAACCGCCTACCGTAGGGCAGGGAGATAAGCGACATGGCGGAAGTACGAGTCGACCGGTTTAATCGCACGCAACGTGCCCTGCATTGGAGCCATTCGATCACGTTTCTCTTGTTACTGGCGACTGGGCTGATCCTCTACATACCCCAGGTCGGATCCCTGGTGGGGCACCATCTGCTCATCCTCCAGTACCACGAGTATATCGCCCTCTTCTACATCTGCGGTCCCTTGCTCTGGTTGATCCTCGGTAATCGAATGTCGTTGCTGCGCGACATCAAGACGTTTGACGAGTGGGACGATGACGATCTCGACTGGCTCAAGCAATCGATTCTTCAAGGACCATCCGGGAAGAATCTTCCTCCTCAGGGGCGGTTTAACGCGGGCCAGAAGCTGAACGGCATTCTCACCATCGCCGCCACGGTGGGCTTCGTGGTGACCGGCCTGATTATCTGGCATCCACCCTGGTTTACGCGCTTCGCCCCTTCATTCCTGTTCAGTGATTCGGTGAGCAACAACGCCATTTTCCTGCATAAGATTCTCACCTGGGTCACGATCCCTCTGGTGCTGGGCCATATCTATTTGGCCGCGATAGCCCGAGCTACCCGGCCTGCCCTCCGCACGCTTTTGGACGGTACGGTGCCGATGTCCTACGCACGCGCGCACCACCCCAAGTGGGTGGCCGAGCTTGAGGCGGGACAGAATCCGGAACCGTAGAGGGCCCTCGCCCTATTTCTGAGCTTCACCCGCGGTGGCGGCAGCCAGATCGGTTTCCTGACGCGGCTCGAATAGGGGACAGATCAGCGCCAGATCACCGGTCCAGATCGTACGCGCCTCTCCGAAGCCCAACCCGCAGACATAACCCTCGTCCGACGCGCTGAGATGGATGCAGCGAAAACAGTTCTTGGGGTGTTTTTCGTCGATGTAGGGCATTTTTGCCTCTCTTCGCATGTTTGTAGCAATGAAGTGTAGCGGCGGATCGACCGGGCGGCAAGGGCTACTGATAATCAAGCGGGGCCTTTACCCACCATTGGACGGAATAGCCATGGTATAATCGCACACGGCAGCGGGACGGCGTGTCCCGTGCCGGGCTGTGCCGGGTGAGGGAATCCTCAATGTATGACGCAGCCATGCCAAGCCGCGATCGAGGAGCGGCGCCCGTACACCGATAAGCAAAAGGGGCCGCGACAAGAGCAATGGCAACACGTTGCCCGAACTGTACCCGCAAAGTCCGTATCTGGAGCAACCATGACGGCTTCTGCAGCAAGCGGTGCCGCGAGGATTCGCGGAGCGCCTGCCTGAACTGTGGAAAGGCCGGCCTGTTCAAGCATGCCCGGCTGGGTTGCTGTAGCGATGAATGCCGGTACTGGTATGTCACCACCATGCTCGGCTATGACCGGGAGTATCTGCTTACCCCAGCCTGGGATAAGGTCGTTTACCATGTGCGCTTGCCTTCCGCCAGCGCCGAAATCTCCTCGCTGCAGCTTGATGAATTGGAATATGAGCGCGCGCACGAAACCATTTTGGTGGTGGCGGCGCCTGCCTGGATTGCGCGCCAGAAGGTGCTGGCCGAATTGCCCTATCAACGCTTCGATAATTCGGCCTGGCAACATCTCATCGCCGACGGCACCCTGGCTCCGGACGAGATCGAACGGTTCCGTCGCATGTGCTACGACGATCCATTGCTGTACCACAATCTGGGTGAGCACGTATTCGAGAAGATTCGCGGCCAGGGCGGCACCAGTCCCATCACTCCTTCCACCACGCCCCAGTTGGCGCCGGGTGGTGTACCGCTGATGCCCATGATGCAGATCGCGGCGGATTCTCGTCCTCCGGCCCAACTGCCCGAGACGACCGTCATGGCCGCTGACTTCCCGCTGCTGCCTGCTGCCGCGGCGCCGACGACCGCCGCTTCGCCACCGCTCCGCCTGTCCCAGGTCAGCCAGGCAGGCGCCCAGTTGGCGGCGCCCGATCATTTTGCCTCCCAGGTGCGTACCCTGTTTGCGCTCCGCAACTACCAGGTGAGCACGGTCAACGGGGATACGGTAAACACGTTGCTCCTTACCAAGGGGCAAAAACGCGCCGTGGCCCTCTTTCTCTGGCAGGAGGGAATGGTGTCCAACGAGCCGGTGGAGCAGGTGATCGCGTTGATGACGGCCTGGGAAGCGGATCACGGGTACGTGGTCACGAACGCGCACTTCACCTTACAAGCACAGGATCTCGCCGCCAGCCGGCCGCTGCAACTGATCGATGGGCCGGAACTGGTCAGCCTGATCGATGGGATGCGCAACGCTGCCGCCGAGTCCGTCGCCACCGCGCGACTCCGGAACGCCACCCGCTCCCTCAACGGCGACGCCGATCATGCGAATTCGGCGGAGCATGCCGTTCCGGCTCCCGATGAAGCAGGTACACGGGAAACCCCATCCGACCTCGATGAAGAGATGCAACCCGTGGAACGAGGATAGGAGTATAGAGAGAGGCGGGGGTGGGGGGCGCCCCCCACCCCCCGCAAGAAATTTCAAAATTTTTTGAGGGGGGACCCCCCGGCAAAATGGTGAAAGAAACAAACACCCACA
>JAICHN010000007.1 GCA_025924845.1 Chloroflexota bacterium
AACTGGGCGTGGTGATTGGCCGCGAGGGAAGGCGAATTGCCCGAGCCGAAGCCATGGCGCATGTCGCCGGCTACACTATTGTCAATGACGTGACGGTGCGCGACTTCGTGACCAACATGTATCGACCGCCGGTCAAGGCTAAGGGTTTTGATACGTTTGGCCCGATCGGTCCCTGGCTGGTGGAAGACGAGATAACCGACCCTCATTCCCTTGAAGTGCGCACCTTTGTCAACGGTGAACTGCGCCAACGGGGAAACACCAGCAATCTAATCTTCGACATTCCAGCGATCATCGAGTACATCAGTGAGTTCATGACCATCCGGCCCGCTGATGTTATCTTGACCGGCACCCCGAAAGGAATCTCGCATATCTATCCCGGTGACACCGTGCGGATCGAAATCGACGGCCTGGGCGCTCTGGAGAATCCGATCGTCGCCGACGGGCACCCGGAACAGGAGAAGAGGCGCTCACTATGACTGCCCGAACCACGATTCCCGTCGCCCCGGTCCAACACTTCATTGGCGGCCGGTATCGCCGCTCCGAGGGCGAGCGGTTCGACACCTTGAATCCAGCCGACAACCAGCCCATCACCGTTGTTCCCTCCGGAACCGCCGCCGATATTGATGCGGCGGTCCGCGCGGCACGCGAAGCGTTCGACCAGGGCCCATGGCCGCGGATGAGCGCCCAGGAGCGCGGCGGTTATCTACGCCGCCTCGGCGACCTGATTGCCGCGCAAGCCGAGCGGATTGCCGAATTGGAAACCCTCGATACCGGGGTGCCGATCAGCCAGACCCGGCATGCGCTTATCCCCCGCGCGGCCGAAAACTTCTACTTCTTCGCCGACCTGGCTCTGCGGCTCCAGGGCGAGTTGTATCCGGTCGAGGGAGAGTTCCTTAACTACACTACCCGCTTTCCGGTCGGTGTGGCCGGGCTGATCACGCCCTGGAATGCCCCGTTTATGCTGGAGACCTGGAAGATCGCGCCCTGCCTGGCGGCGGGCAACACCGCCGTGCTCAAACCGGCCGAATGGTCGCCCCTCAGCGCGAATGCCCTGGCCGGCCTGACAGCGGAAGCGGGCCTCCCGCCCGGAGTATTGAACGTAGTGCAGGGGCTGGGCGAAACGGCGGGCGCCGCGCTGGTGGCCCATCCAGGGGTCCAGTTGATCAGCTTTACCGGCGAAACCACCACCGGCGCTGAGATCATGCGGAACGGCGCCGCCACCCTTAAGCGCCTTTCCATGGAGATGGGCGGTAAGTCACCGGTGATCGTCTTTCCCGATGCCGATCTGGACCGCGCACTCGACGCGGTGGTGTTTGGCGTTTACTCGCTCAACGGCGAACGCTGCACGGCGAGCAGCCGGCTCTTGCTGCATCGCGAGATCTACGATCACTTCAGCCACAAGCTGGCCGAGCGGGTGAAGCGCATTCGAGTCGGCGACCCATTCGATCCGCACACCGAAGTAGGGCCGCTCATCCACCGCGAGCACGCGGCGCGCGTTCGACAGGGACTGGAACGGGGCGTGGCCGAAGGGGCGCGGCTGGTGGTGGGAGGCGAGATGCTTCCTGGACCCGGCAACTTCCTCCAGCCTACGCTCTTCCTGGATGTCGGCAACCAAATGCATATCGCCCAGCAGGAGATTTTCGGCCCCGTCCTGACCGTGATCCCCTTTACCGACGAAGCGGAGGCAGTGCGCCTGGCCAACGAGGTGCGCTATGGGCTGGCCGCCTACGTGTGGACCGGGAACATGGGGCGCGGGCACCGCGTAGCTGGGGCCTTGCAGGCCGGGATGGTGTGGGTGAACTCGCAGAATGTACGCGACCTGCGCACACCGTTCGGCGGCGCCAAGGAGAGCGGCATTGGGCGCGAAGGGGGAGAGCACAGCTTCCACTTTTACTGCGAGACCCGTACCGTGCATATCGCGCTCGGCGAGCATCGCATCCCCCGTTTCGGAGTGGACGCATGACCGATCACTCAGTGGTCTTCCCCAATCCGGCCCAACCGCCGATCCACGTGCTGCGGGCCGGCCACGTCGAATACCTGGTCACCGACCTGAAGGAGGCCCGTCATTTTTACGTGACCGTGCTCGGCTTCGTGGAAACCGCGGCGACCAAGGACGCGTTGTATTTGCGCGGTCTGGAAGAGAGCCGGCATCACAGTCTGATACTCCACCGGGCGCCCGAGCCGGGGGCAGGGCACATCGCCTTCCGCGTGGCCTCGAATGATGATCTGGGGCGGGTAGCGGCCCTGGCCGACAGCCAATCGCTTCCCTACCGCCGGATCGAGGGCGAGGAGCGCGGGCAGGGCAAGGCCGTTCGCATAGAGGATCCTTCCGGGCTGCCCATCGAGTTTTACCACGACATGGAGCCGGTCCCGCGCCTCTTACAGCAGTACGATCGGCATGGTCCCGTGCAAATTATGCGGCTGGATCATTTTAATTGTCAGGTACCGGAGGTCAGCACCGCCGTGGCCTGGTACCAGCACGAGTTGGGCTTCCGCGTCTCCGAATACACCGTGGCGGAAACCAGCGACGGGGATCGCTTGTGGGCGGCCTGGCTGCATAGGAAACAAACCGTACACGACCTTGCCCTGATGAATGGAATTGGGCCGCGCCTCCATCATGCCGGGTTCTGGCTGCCCGACGCCATGGCTGTGATCCGGGCCTGCGATGTTCTGGCCGCCGCCGGCTATCACCAGGCAATTGAACGCGGCCCCGGCCGCCACGGCCTGACCAACGCCCTGTTTCTCTACCTGCGCGACCCCGACGGCAACCGCATCGAACTCTATGCCAACGACTATCTGACCGCCGACCCCGACGCGGAGCCGATCCGCTGGACCCTGGACGACCCACGCCGTGCCACCTTTTGGGGGCACGCCGCCCCCGCCTGTTGGTTCGAGGAAGCGATGGCGGTTCAGTCGATCGGCGGTGAAAGTTTCATGCCGCAACGCAATCCGCCGCTACGCGACCGTCCCGACTTCGTAACCTGATCCGCGTGGCCGCCGCGAGGGGCGGAGGAGCGCGCCGAAGCGTCTGTTCGTGGAAGGAGATCGAGATGCCCGCCGTCACCGGCGCCGACTATCTGTACCGGCTCAAGCATACCCAGGGCGAAGTGTGGCTGGAGGGTACACGGGTTCAAGATGTCACCACGCACCCGGCTACGCGCCACGGCGCCCAATCGGTAGCCCGCCTCTATGACCTACAGCACGAACCGGAACTGCGCGACACCATGACCTACGTGTCCCCAACCAGCGGCGAACGGGTGGGGATGAGTTTCCTGACCCCATCCTCCACCGCGGATCTGACTCGACGGAGCCGCATGTCGCTGGTGTGGGGTCGACAGAGCGGCGGCATGATGGGCCGCGCTCCAGACTACATGAACAGCAGTTTCATGGCCCTGGCCGGCGCCGCCCCCTATTTCGCGGCCAATCGGCCGGAGTTCGCGGACCACATTCGGACCTATTACGAACACATCCGCGAACACGACCTGTGCCTTACCCACACCCTGATCAATCCACAAGCCAACCGGAGCGTTGGCGCGAGCCAACAAGCTGACCCCTTTCTCGCGGCGGGCGTGGTTCGCGAAACCGACAGCGGGCTGCTGATTCGCGGCTGCAGAATGCTGGCTACCCTGGCGCCCTTCGCCGACGAGATTGCCGTCTTCCCCAGCACCGTTCTGAAGGAGCAAGCCGAAGTCTCTCGCTATGCCTACGCCTTCAGCATCCCTTGCAACACGCCGGGGCTGCGCTTTATCTGCCGTGAGAGTTTCGACCTGGGCCGCTCCCATTTCGACCACCCGCTGGGCAGCCGCTTCGAAGAGTTCGACGCCATAGTTGTCTTTGATGACGTGCTGGTCCCCTGGGAGCGAGTGTTCCTCTATGGAGACAACGCCCTGTGCAACGACGTCTACGGCAAGACAGGGGCTGTAGTACACATGATGCACCAGGTGGCGGCCAAGAACGTGGCAAAGACCGAACTGCTGCTCGGTATCGCCTGTGCTATCGTGGACAGCATTCAGATCGGCGTCTTTCAGCACGTGCAGGAAAAAGTGGCCGAGTTGATCGTGACCCTTGAGATGATGAAAGCGTGCCTGCGGGCGGCCGAGGCCGACGGAGCGCCCCATGAATTCGGAGTGGTCACGCCCGCCAAGGGGCCGCTCGATGTCGTACGCCTTACCTATCCCAAGGTGTACCCGCGGCTGGTGGAGATTCTCCAGCAATTGTCGGCCAGCGGTATGATGGCTATCCCTACCGAAGCCGATCTAAACGGCCCGCTCGCCGACGATCTGGACCGCTACCTGCAAAGCGCCAAGCACAACGCCCGTGACCGAGTGCGCTTATTCCGCCTGGCCTGGGACGCCGCCTGCAGCAGCTTCGGTACGCGGCAGGTGCAGTACGAGCGCTTCTTCTTTGGCGATCCGGTGCGCGTGGCGGGCGGCCTCTATATGAGTTACGACAAGGAACCAGCCCTGCGGGCGGCGCAGCGTTTTCTGGATGAGGGTTCATTCATATAAATCGTTCATACATCAAGCACTCCATTGAGCAGCAGGTCATGGAGATCCATGTTGCTCACGCCGGCGCGATGTCGCTCGGCATATAGAGGACTGAGCGGATGCGAGATGATGATCGGGATAATCTGCTCGTGACGACCGCCGTGTGAGCGGAGCCCACCTGATAGGGCCGAGAGATCGTGCTTCGCGGCGGACTTGCCGAGGGCGGTGCGCGCGTCGGAGGCCACCGATAGGTCACCGATCCGATCGGGAGGATGCTGGTATACCACCGCTGCCTCTTCGCGGCTAAAAACCTCCTCAACCCCGTCGAGGGCGATCAGGGCAAGGCGTGCCCGCTCCCGATCCTCGGGTCGCGCGTACACCCAGGCGAACGAGCCAAGTGCGCCGTGATGCACGACATAGGGATCGGTGATCGGCAGCACGACACGGTAGTCGGTGAATCCCGCCGCGTCAAGCACGTCCTCGAGATAGTACACGCGCGGTGAGCCGTCCTCGTGATGCTTGGCATGCATGCCATGATCGGCCACCATGCCCACGACATAGCCGCGGTCCAGGTAGTCGCCAAGCAGCTCATCGAAGCGTCGATAAAACCGATCCGCCATCGGACCGCCCGGCCCTTCCTTGTGCTGTACGAAGTCGGTCAGCGATACATACAGGAGGTCGAGATTACCCACCTGCCTTGAGACGGCAAGACCAATCTCCATCGCGTAGTGGCTCATGTCCCACTCGTAGGGTCCCGGATTCTTTCGGCCTACCAGCCCAACCACATCCTCGATCCCGTAGGCGGGGAGAGGATACTCGTGCGCCTTCTCGGCACTGGTGGTGGGCACGCCGCCCGCCGCCAGCAGCCGACGCAGCTTGTCCTTGGCTGTGACGCAGAGGACTTTTACCCCGGCCACCCGCATCTCGGCGTAAATGGTGGGAGCGCGAAGGAACCTGGGATCGCTCAGTTGTACCTCATCGCCTGAGGGATCCAGATAGTGGTTACCGGGAATTCCGTGTACGGAAGGGGGCGCCCCCGTGACGATGGACAGATTGTTGGGATTGGTGAACGACGGCATCTGGCTCCGTCCGAGGTAATAGGAGCCCCCTCCATCGGCGAGGAGCGCTCCCAGACGGGGCATCAGGCCGCGTTCCAGCGCATCGTCAAGGTAGGAGGGTGCGCAGCCGTCGATGGTGATCGCCACGGTGGGCCGGCAAGGTAGGCGATACTGCCGGGCATTCACCGTGATGGCGGGGTCGCCGGACATATTTCTACTCCCCGCTTCCTGATGGCCGGCAGAGCTTCGCTTACAGATCCTCAAGCTCCGGCACGACCGCGGCGCTCACAAGCAGGGCGTCCAGTTCGCTCTCGGCGGCGGCATCGATACGTGCCGATAGCTGGTCCGGCACGGCGCCGAACCGGGCCGCGATCACCGCGCGCACCGCGCTGCGTTTCCCTTCCTCGCGTCCTTCCTCGCGCCCTTCGGCTCGACCGAGGCGCTCGATGCTGGTGATATACGGCATGTGTCCTTCCTCCTCTATTTGCCGCACTTGCTGACGATTGGCATAACCAACCACGATTTCTCCTCTACTCGGAATGAGTCTCCTCTCAGTATAGAGTGTTTGCCCCTGAGACAAAGCGGATCAATCCCCCGCACGATCTTCCTCCGCTGACCCTTTTCGAGAGCAGTCACCGAGCTTTGAGCAATCGCGGCTGGAGGGTAAACGGAATAGCGAGTACGGCGGCTGACCCGAACGGACCGGCGAACATGAGCGGCTACGGCGCCTAACCCGTGCCTCATCTCGACGAGGCCCCGCGGACCTTAAACGGCGCCGGAAGGGTATTCAGTCTCCAGCAGGCCATGCATGCGGAGGGGCAAGCGTGCATCCGATCGCCATCGCCTGAGCACGAAGCGCCTTCCGTCTCGGCCCGCTTGACGCCGCGATCTTCTCCACCCTGCTGCGTGCCTAGTTCGCTATGCCAGGTGCCGCCGCTCCGGAAAACCGACCACGTGGTATTGAAGGCACCCCATATGCTGGTAGCGATATGCACGTCACCACGAGCCTTCACCGTCACAAAGCGAACATCGGCGGTGCCTTGTTGAACGGGGCCACGCGACCGGCGGTTCCCGAAGTTGCCGGCTGTTTCATTTTCGCCACACTTTTGCCGGGAAATCGGCACGGGTTGGCCATAGCGGCGCGGCATCTCCAGCCTATGCTGTGTGTGAAACAAAGGAATGGTCGGAATAGGCAGCAAGAGGAGGCAACAGGATGGCGACACCGGTCCAGGAACTCCCGCGAGACGAAACGATCGGCACGCCCGCGAATCTCGCGGAGGCGCTCCGAACCAATACCGCGGTCACGGGGACGGCGGCCATCGAGACCAGGGGATTGACCAAGCGGTATGGCACGATGATCGCCGTCGATCAGCTGAATTTGCTGGTCGAACGGGGCGAGATCTTCGGCTTCCTCGGTCCAAATGGGGCCGGCAAGACCACTACCATGCGCATGCTCCTGGGGCTGGTGCGACCTAGCGCGGGAAGCGCCAGGGTGCTTGGTATGGATATCGACACGCACCTCCCGGCCATTCTCGCCAAAACGGGAGCGCTAATCGAGAACCCGACCTTTTATCCTTACCTGTCCGGCCGGGACAATCTGCGCGCGTTTGCCCGCCTGGGCGGTATCGATGATGGCGGGATCGCCGGCATCCTCGATCTGGTGGATCTGACCAAGGCGGCGGGCAAGCGCTTCTCCACCTACTCACTGGGTATGAAGCAGCGCCTCGCCGTGGGCGCCGCGCTGCTTCATCACCCGGACCTGTTGATCCTGGACGAGCCGGCGAACGGCCTCGATCCGGCCGGGATCGTGGAGATGCGCGATCTGATGAAGCAGCTCAAGGGAGAAGGACACACCGTACTGATCTCCAGCCATGTGCTGCACGAGATCGAACATATCTGCGACCGGATTGCCATCATGAACCGGGGCAAGGTCGTGGTGCAGGGCAGAGTCAGCGACCTCCTGGGGCGGCGAGACAGCCTGGAGGTGCGGGTTGAACCGATCGACGAGGCAATCCGCGTTCTGAGCGCCGCGCCCTGGGTGCGAGAGGTGACTCGGCAGGGAGACTCCCTGCTGGTCGCGGCGCCGCTCGAATCGGCCGCGGACTTGACCAGGTTGCTGGCCGAGCAAGGGCTCTATGTCTCTGGACTCCGCCCTCGGGAACAGAGTCTCGAACAGTACTTTCTGGATGTGACGGGAGAGCCAAAATGAGCGCCTTCGTATCTTTTGAATGGCTAAAGCTGCGGAAGCGCCGGATGCCGTGGGTCATTCTGGGGCTCATCCTGGCCTTGACCATTGTGGCCTTCTGGGGCCAGGCCACACGAGCCGACGGTAAAGCCAACCTCTTTCTACCACGGGGCTGGCTCGCCGCCCTCTCCTTCTGGGCCTTCTTCGCGCAGTTCTTCTGGCCGGTACTGGGTGGCAGTTGGGCCGGAAACGAGTATGGCTGGGGCACGATCCGCGCCGTACTGACGCGGCGGCCAAACCGCATCGCCCACGTACTGGCAGCCCTGGCGGTCCTCTTGGGATCGCTGGCGATTGCCCTGGTCGCGATCACGGTCGTCGCCACCATCGCCGCGTTGGTGGTATCGACGGCGACCGGAAACGATGCCTTCACCTCCAGCGTCTGGAGCGGTACGTTTCTCGCCGTCATGCTGAAGGGATTCGCCACCGCCTGGTACGTCTCGGTCTTTTACCTGATCCTCGCCTATGCCGCGGCGGTCATTTTCCGATCGGCGGCGATTGGCATTGCGTTGGGCATCGGCGCCACCCTGGCTCAGTTCGTTCTACGACGCATTCTCACCGATTTTGGCGGCGTCTGGCAAACGATCGCGGATCACTTCCCCGTACTCTATGCCAACAACATGATTACCCAGGTGGTACACGGACAGATGGTGCCCGGCACAAATCTGGCCCACATCGATTCCGGCACACCGAGCGCCGGCCAATCACTGGTCGCCCTGGCGATTTATGCAGTGATCGCCCTGGCAATCATGCTTGGTACGGTCAGGGCACGGGATGTCACCTCATGAGCGCCGCGAAGGCGGTGAGGTCAGCGCGTGAGTGGGCAGGCCGAGCGCCAGTTCCGCCGCCTCGGCCAATCCCTCGGTGAGGCGAGGATGAGGATGCATGGACCCGGCGAGATCCTCCAGAGTGGCCCCCATCTCAATGGCCAGCACCGCTTCCCCGATCAACTCACCGGCCTGGGTCCCCGCGATATGGACGCCCAGCACCAGGCCGCTCGCCCGATCGGCGACCAGGTTGGTCTGGCCATCGCGCGCGCCCAGGGTCAAGGCCCGCCCACTCGCCTGCCAGGGAAATGAGGCGACTATCGGATCATACCCCGCCGCTCGCGCCGCCTCCTCACCCAGGCCCACCGACGCCAGTTCCGGATCGCTCAGCACCATGGCGGGGACGGCGCGCGGATCGTACGCCGCCGGCCGTCCCGCCGGCACCTCCGCCGCCACCTTGCCCTGTTGGATGGCCCGATGGGCGAAAGCGGGACCGGGCGTGACATCGCCCACCGCGTACACCCCCTCAAGCGAGGTGCGCTGTCGTTCATCCACCAGCAGGGCGCCGGCTTCATCACGACGGATCGGAATGAGATCGAGCCCCAGGTCATCTACGTTGGCGCGGCGCCCATTTGAGGACACGATGACCAGATCCACGTCCAGCACTGAGTCCTTTTCCTGCTCCCGCAGGCGCAACCCTTGTTCCTCCATCCCACACGGCACGGCAGCAGCGCGCCAGGTTATACCCAGCTTGCGTAGGCCACGAAGCGCGACCGGGCCGAGGCTGCCGTCCACCTCGGGAAGGAACGGCGCTCCCGCGCCAACCAGGTTAACGGTACAGCCCAACTTAGCCAGGGCCGTGGCCAACTCCACCGCGACATAGTCCGCGCCCACCACGGCCACCCGCGCGGGCAACTGATCGGGGCCGTTTTCCCGATTCACGGGCGCTGACTCGGGATTCATTGTCGTCGATGATGCCGCCAGGCGGTCGAGAAAGAGCGCGTCGCTCGCCGCGACTACCCGCTTGCCGTCCGGCTTCAGCCCGCCGGCCATGATCGGCGTCGCTCCCGTAGCCAGAATGATCCCCCGGCGCGCCGTGTAACGCTCAGCGCCGTGTGAGGCGGCCACCGCCACACGGTTGGGGTCGGCTAGAATACCTTCCCCGCGCACTACCGTGACACCATGTCGCTCCAACAAAGCCGCCACTCCGCGTGCCAGACGCTCCACGGTTTCGCGCTGCCAGGCGCCCACCGCCGCCAAATCAACCCGCACCTCGGGGATCTTGAGTCCCATCGAGGCACTGTTCCGCGCCTTATAGGCCAGGTCGGCCACCGACAGCACCGCCTTGGACGGCATGCAGCCCCGGTGAAGGCAAAGCCCACCTTGCTGTTCATCGCGCTCGATCAACACCGTGGCCAGGCCCAATTCAGCGGCCCGGATAGCGGCAACATAACCCCCCGGCCCGCCGCCGACCACTACGACATCGGTCTCGTGGTGGACCTCTCCTACCACCATCAGCGCATCTCCAACAAGAGGAGGCCCGGTTGCTCGAGGAGCGCAATCAACCCATTGAGGAAGCGCATCGCCAACTCCCCATCGATCAATCGGTGGTCGGCGGTAAAGGAGAGGGGCAGAATGGGCCGTGGTTCGACCCGGCCATCCACCACCCAGGGCCGCTCCACAATGCGGCCGAGTCCAAGAATGGCCGCCTCGCCAGGATTAATGATCGGTGTGGCGAAAAAGCCGCCCACGCTGCCGAAGTTGCTCACCGTGAAGGTGCTGCCGCGCAGGTCGTGCATGCTCAGGGTTCGCGTACGCGCTCCCTCGGTCAGGCGCGTGACCTCGGCGGCGATCTCCAGCACGGTCAGGCGATCGGCATGGCGAATGACCGGCACGAGCAGACCGTCCGGTGTTGCGGCGGCTATACCGATGTGAAAGTGCCGCTTGAGCACGATCTCGTGCGAGCTATCGTCAATCATCCCGTTGACGTAGGGAAACTCGCGCAGGGCGCGCACCAACGCCTTGATCACGAACGGCAGATACGACAGCTTGATGCCTTTCGCCTCGGCGCCCGGCAGAGCGGATCGGCGCAAGGCCACCAGGCCGCTCACCTCTACCTCGACCATTGAGCTGACCTGCGGAATGGTACTGGTCGAGAGCACCATATTCTCGGCGATCCGGCGGCGCAGGCCGCGCAGCGGGATCCTTTCCTCCTCGGCACCGTCGCCCTCGCCCATGGGGACGGATACCGGCCGCCGCACTTCCGCGGTCCCAACCGTCATGGCCGCCTGCTCGGTCGGTGCCGGCGTACCGACTCCGCCCGTCTCCAGGTCGGCGGCAAGGATGCGACCCGCCGGCCCGCTGCCCCGCACCCCACGCAGGTCGATGCCGCGCTCGCGGGCCAGGCGGCGCACGGCCGGGGTGGCGATGGCCTTGCGCCCTTCGGCAGCACCGAGCGGCGTCCACTCATCCGCGCCGACCTTGTCGGTCACGGCGCCGTTCCCAGTGCCCACCCCGGTTGCGGCGTGGGCCGCGATCGGTTGCGCGGTCGGCGTGGCGGCAGTAGTACTCCCACTGCCGACCTCGTCAATCTCGAACAGCACGGTGCCGACCGGCGCCATGGTCCCCTCATTGACCAACAGGGTGCGAATGGTTCCCGCCACCGGGGACGGCAACTCCACCAATACCTTATCGGTTTGCACCTCGGCCACCGCCTGATCCAGTTTCACGGCGTCGCCGGGCTTGACCAGCCAGCGGATCAACTCAGCCTCGGTTGTCCCCTCGCCCAGATCCGGTAGTCGGAACTCCATCGTATTTCAACCTCCTGGCGGCTCGAGTCACCTACGCCCTTTACCAGTCCCGCCCGGACACTGCCGGCCCCGCCAACACAACCCAGATCGCGAATCTGCCGGCGTCCGCCATTAAAACTTCACCGTGGCCCGCACCGCCGCCGCGACGCGCTCCGGAGTGGGCACGTAGGCATCTTCCATGAGCGCGGGCGGGATCGGTACGTCGTACCCGGTGACGCGCGCCACCGGCGCCTCCAGCGAGAGCAGCGCCTGATCGTTGATTGTGGCGACGATCTCGGCTCCCAGCCCCGCCGTCCGAGGCGCTTCATGTACAACCACGGCGCGGCCCGTCTTCCGCACCGAGCGGGCAATCGCTTCCCCATCAAATGGGGAAAGAGTACGGAGATCGAGGACCTCGGCATCAATTCCTTCACCCTCAAGCAGGGTAGCGGCGGCGAGGGCGACGGCAACCATGGCGCTCCAGGCCACGATCGTCACATCCTTGCCCGGGCGGGCCACGGCCGCCACGCCAATCTGAACGGTGTACCGGCCTTCCGGCACCTCGGCGCGCCCGGCCCGATAGCCGCGAAGCGGTTCGAGGAACAGCACAGGATCAGGGTCGTCGATGGCCGCCAGTAGCAAGCCCTTGGCGTCGTAAGGATTGGTAGGCGCCACGACTTTAAGGCCGGGGGTATGGACGAAGTGCGCCTCCAGCGCGTCGCTGTGCAATTCCGGGGCGCGCACTCCCGCTCCGAACGGGGCGCGCACCACGAGGGGGCAGGTCAACGTACCGGCCGAGCGCCAGCGGATGCGGGCCGCTTGCACCACTAACTGGGAGAAGGCGAGATAGGAGAAGCCGAGGAACTGGATTTCGGCAATTGGACGCATCCCATACACCGCCAGTCCCACCGCCGTGCCGATGATCCCATTCTCAGCCAACGGCGTATCCACGATCCGTTCCGGACCAAAACGATCGATTAAGCCATCCGTGGCCCGGAAGACGCCGCCGTTGCGGCCCACGTCCTCCCCCATCACCATGACCCGATCGTCCTCGGCCAGCGCCAGGGCCATGCCGTCGTGTATAGCCTCAATCAGCGTCTTCTCAGCCATTGGTCCGGCCCTTCTCGCCCGCGCCGGCGGCCGCCACCTCCCGCCGCTGCGCGACCAGGAAGGAGGTGTCTTCGGCGAAGAGATGATCGAACATGGCTTCGGACGGTGGCATGGGCGTTTCTAGAGCGATGGTGACCGTAGCGGCAACCTTCGCCTGCGTTTCCCGTTCCAACTCCTCCTGGCGCCCCGCGTCCCACAGCCCCTGCGATTCAAGGTAGGCGCGGAGCCGTGTCAACGGGTCGCGGGTCTCGCGCCACGCGGTCGTTTCGTCCGCCGGCCGATAGCGGGTGGGGTCGTCACTCGTCGTGTGAGCGCCAAGCCGATAGGTAAGTGCCTCGATCAGGGTGGGACCACCCCCGGCACGGGCGCGAGCCAGCGCGGCTCCTACCTCGCGGTAGACCGCGAGCACATCATTGCCGTCTACCTGAAGCCCAGGAATGCCATAGGCCAGGCCCTTCTGGGCCAGCGTCTCGCTGTGAGTCTGGCGGGCGCGCGGCACGGAAATAGCCCAGCCGTTGTTCTGACAAAGGAACACCACCGGGGCCTGGAATACGCCGGCAAAGTTTAGCCCCTCGTGAAAGCCGCCCTCCGAGGTCGCGCCGTCGCCAAACATCACCAACGTCGCCGTGGCCGCCTTTTTCAGCTTCATACCCCAGGCCACACCTACCGCGTGGGGAATCTGCTCCGCAATGCCGATCTGCATGGGGAAACAATTCACCCCCTCGGGCTTGGCGCCGGCAATGGGGTGGCCGCGGAAAAATAGGGCCAGGCTCTCGGCGGGCTGGCCGTGGACGATGGCGGGCAGCCCATCCCTATACGTGCCCAGGATCCAATCTCCCGCCGCCAGGGCCAGGCCCGCGCCCACGGCCGTCCCCTCCTGGCCAAGCATGGGAGCGTATGTGGTTAATCTTCCCTGCCGTTGTAAGCTGATCAGACGGCCGTCGTAGGCGCGGCCAAAAGTCATCCAGCGGTACATCTCCAGGAGGAGCGCGGGCGGTTCGTCCACCCGCGCTCCCGGTTCGAGCGTGCCCGCCTCGGTCAATACCCTGGCCGGACCGCTCTTGCGCTCTAATTGAATCGCCATGGCGACCTCCTCCGGATTTGTATGGGGGGATAAAGATACTCCCCGATCATCGCAGTCTATTTCCGACTCCCGGAGTCTCCATCCTCATAGGGATGAAACCCGCGGCCTGCCGCTTTCCCGGTGTACCCGGCGCGGACCAGCCGGCGAAGCAACGGGGCGGGCCGGTACCGATCGTCGCCGTATTCACGCTGCAGGGCCTCCAGAATATCGAGCACCTCATGCAGACCAAGCCGATCGGCCAGGGCCAGCGGACCAATCGGATAGCCCACCCCCAGTTGCATCGCCGCGTCGATATCTGCTGCCGCGGCTACCCCTTCCCCGACCGCAACCGCCGCTTCATTGATAATCATCACCATCACTCGTGGATAGATCGGCCAGGATCCAGGAGGGAGAATCCGCACGCGGAAACCAACCGATTCGAAAAACATGGTGGCGCGGCGCAACGCCTCGGGCGTGGCACGAGTCGCGGGCACCAGTTCTACGACCATGCCTTCGGCCGCCAAACCGAACAGGCTGAAACCGATTACCCGAGTCGGGCGCTCCGCCCACGCCGCGATTAAGTCAACAGGCATCGCCTCGCAACGAACCAGCAACGGGCACCCCGTAGGCAGCTCCGCTTCGAGGGCCTGCCCCAGACCGGCGGAATCGGCGACGGCAACGCGCCGGAGGTCGAGGCCGGCGGAGGCGGGCAACGACGGCGGCGGGCTATCGTGACGGCGGGGTTCCACGTACACCTGGCGCGGCGCATAGCCCGCCTGATCGAGGCGTTCACGGAGCCAGGGGCTCAGGCGGTCATCCGGATCGGCGATAAAGGGCACTCTACCGTGCGGCATCATCGTACTCGTAGAAACCACGCCCGGTCTTCCGTCCCAGGAGGCCCGCATCCACCATGCGCTCCTGAATGGGATGGGGACGGTAACGGGGATCACCCTGGAAGGCATCGGAAATCGAACGGGTGACGGCCAGGTTGACCTCAATGCCAATCAAATCCATCAGTTGAAAGGGACCCATCCTGAACCCGGCCGCCTCGCGGAGCACCGTGTCGATCTGTTGTAGTTCGACCCCCTCCGCCAGGATGCGCAGCGCCTCGCCATAAAAGTGACGTGCCACCCGATTGACAATGAAGCCCGGCGTGTCCTTGGCGATCACCGGTGTCTTACCGAGGCGCCGCGCCATGGCCGCCACCGCTTCGATCACGTCGGGGCGAGTGAGGTGGCCGCCCACCACCTCGACCAGGGCCATCACGGCGGGCGGATTGAAAAAGTGCATACCGGCCACCTGCTCCGGCCGGGAGGCGGCGGCCGCCACGCGCGTCACACTCAAGCTGGAGGTATTGGTGGCGATAATGGTCTCGGGATCGCACTCAGCGTCCAGTTCGGCAAACAGCGCTCGCTTGAGCGCCAGATCCTCGGGCGCCGCTTCGATCACGAAGGGTGCGTGACGAAAGTCAGCCGGTGCTCGGGCCAGCAGCAAACGTTCAAGCATCGGTTCGACCTGATCCGCCGGCAAACGATCGTTTTCCACTTGCCGTCGGAACTCTTGCAGGATGCGCTGTCGCGCACGGGGCAGCGCATCCTGCAAGGCATCGAACAGGGCCACCCTCATCCCTCGCAGCAGGGCAATCTGGGCGATGCCCGCCCCCATCGTGCCCGCGCCCACCACTACCAGATCCAGCGCTTCATTATCCATCGCCGCTACCGTTCCCCGATCCCGGCGTCCGCCGGAACCGTCGTCCGCTCAACCTCCATCACCCCATGGCGCGCGAATCGTCGATGCAGCACTTCAAGAGGAAGTAGTACCTGGGTCACCGTTCCCGTGCCGGTGACCCCATGAGCAGTACACGCCTCTACCACGCAGGTCACTCGGTTACCCTCCACGTAGCCAAGGCGGGCCGTCACCGTAACCCGACTACCCACCGGGGCCGGAGCAACATGGGTGACCTCTACTTTATAGCCTATCCCTTCCTCATCCTCTTCCCGAGCCGGCAGAATCACCTGTCGCGCCGCCAGTTCCATATGACCCACCATGGCGGCCGTGCCATATACCTCGTGTACCACATCGTCGTCAAAGGCGGCGCGCATGGCCGCCGTCACCGTCACTTCGATCGTTGCCTCGGCCAGTAATCGCTCGGCAATCAAAGGATCCGCCGGTCTTGTACGCGTTGCGCTTTCCCTTCGGAGCGAGGTAATGACCCCGGCGCTTGGATGCTGATCACCGCGCTCACCCCCAGCGCGTTCTCGAGCAACTGCGCCGCGTGTTGACGAAGCGCTTCCCCATCACCGCCCGCTTCAACCCCACGTGCCCTGACAGCCGGCTCGACCTGAATCTCCAGGCTGTCCAGCGCCTCCGGCCGCTCCACAATGATCCGATAGTGAGGTGACAATTCGGCGATGGTCAGCAGTACCCGCTCGATCTCGGTAGGAAAGACATTCACCCCCCGGATAATCAGCATGTCGTCGGTTCGTCCGCTGGCCCGCGCCATTTTGCGGTGGGTCCGCCCGCACGGGCACGGCTCGGCGGTCAGCGAGGTCAGGTCCCCAGTGCGGTAGCGGATGACCGGCATCGCCTCCTTGGTCAAGGTAGTGAATACCAACTCGCCTACCTGCCCATCGGGGAGCGATTGGCCGGACTCCGGATCGATAACCTCCGCCAAAAAGTGATCTTCCCAGATGTGCAAGCCGTCGCGGCCCTCCGCGCACTCCATGGCTACTCCCGGACCCAGCACCTCGCTCAGCCCGTAGATATCCAGCGCCCGCAGTTGCAGCGCCTCCTCAATGCGATTGCGCATGGCCACGGTCCAGGGCTCGGCTCCAAAGACGCCGATCCGGACGGGGAGGGTACGTGGGTCGAGACCCGCCGCCTCGGCGGCCCCCGCGATATTCAAGGCATAGGAAGGCGTGCAGCAGAGAACGTCGGCCGAGAAATCCTGGAGCAGCAATACCTGCCGGGCCGTGTTGCGCCCAGAGACCGGGACGACCGTGGCGCCCAGTCGCTCCGCTCCATAGTGCAAGCCCAGCCCTCCGGTGAACAGGCCGTAGCCATAGGCGTTGTGGACCACATCGCCGGGATACACTCCGGCACAGGCCAGCGATCGGGCGCAGCAATCGGCCCACAAGTCAAGGTCCGCCTGCGTATAACCGACCACGGTGGGTTTCCCCTTGGTGCCGGAACTGGCGTGAAGGCGCGCCAATTCCTCACGCCGCACCGCCAGCAAGCCAAACGGATAGTGCTCCCTCAGGTCGCTCTTCGTAGTGAAGGGCAGCTCCCGCACGTCGTCCAGCGTATGCAAATCCTCGGCGCGGACCCCGGCCTCAGCCAGGCGACGACTGTACAACGGCACCCGATCGCGCACGCGGCTAAGGAGCGCGCGCAGGCGCTCCAACTGGAGCTCGGCCAGACGCGCGCGCGGTAACCGCTCCATCGCAGGCTCGAACATCATTGTCCTCCCCCTCTGTATCGATGCCGCGTCACTCAGACGCCCTCGCGCCCCATTCCGGCTATCCACGCCGGCTCCGTCCAGTGGCTGACCGATCCCTCGTTGATCTCTATGGTACAGTTATACTACCGATCGGAAGTATAACGAAATGAGTAGACCTCGCACGGGCCAACGCGAACGAATTGCTCGCGCCGGTGGCCGCTTGTTCCGCCATAAAGGGTACCACGGCACGTCGATGGCCGATATCGGCGCGGCCGTGGGACTGCGCAAGGCATCGCTGTACAATCATGTCTCGACCAAGCAGGATATGCTGCGCGAGCTGGTCGAGCGAGGCGCCGCCCTGTTTATGGACGGCATCCCACCCATCGCCGAGGCGGCCGACCCCGCTCCCACCCGACTTCGCCACGCCATGCGCATGCATCTCCGCATCGTCGCCGAGCATCCGGATCTGGCCGGGGTCTTTCTGCACGAATGGCGGCAATTGGAAGGCGATGCCCGTACCCGCATCGGCGATCTGCGCGACCGCTACGAACGCATCTGGCGGGCTATTGTCCTGGACGGCATACGCGAAGGGCACTTTCGCCCCAATCTCGACGCGCGTTTCGCCGCCCTTTCGATGTTGTCCGCCGCCAACTGGACTTATCAGTGGTATGACCCGCGCGGCGCCCTGTCTCCGGACGAAGTGGCCGATCGCTTCACGGACCTGGCTCTTGACGGGATGAAGTACGACGGAGCGCCGACTGGCCCGGAACGGCAAGGGAACGGGAGCGCCGTTTCAACCCTCGCTTCCGACGACCGGCCGCCGATGACGACAGCTACGGGAGAATCATAATGGTCGATCAGAATGAGGCGGCATTCCGCGCTCGCGTGGAGCGTGGTGACTTGATTGAGTCTGGCGACTGGATGCCCGAAAGTTATCGTACCGGCGTCCTGAAGTTCCTTGAGATGCACGCCAACAGCGAGATCATGGGCGCCCTGCCCGAGCGCGAGTGGATTCCGCGCGCCCCGACCCTTCGCCGTAAAATGTCGCTCACCGCCAAGGTGCAGGACGAGGTGGGTCACGCGCAGTTGATCTATGCGGTGGCCCAGGATCTTGGTAAGAGCCGCGAGGCGATGCTCGAGGATTTAATCGCCGGGAAGACCAAGTTTCACAATGTTTTCCACTACCCAACCGAAAGTTGGGGTGACGTGGCGCTGATCGGCTGGCTGATCGACGGCGCGGCCTTGGTCACCCAGCACGCCCTGCTCAAGTCCAACTACGCCCCCTACGTGCGCATCCTCAAGCGTATTTGCGCCGAGGAATCGCTGCACCTCAAGCATGGCGAGGATATTACCCTGGAGTTGGCCGGCGGCAGCGCCGCGCAGCGCGCCCTGTTTCAGGATGCGCTGAATCGCTGGTGGGAGCCTATCATGCATTTTTTTGGCCCTTCCTACGCCCCGGCCAACGACGCGCTGCTGATGTGGCGTTTCAAGACCCGCGCCAATGAAGAGTTGCGTCAAGAGTTTCTTAATCGCTACGTGCCGCGTATTTGGTCGCTCGGCTTCACCATCCCCGACCCCGCGTTGCGCAAAGACGAGGCGACCGAGGTCTGGCACTATACCGAGCCCGATTGGAACGTGCTCAAGCAAGTGGTCACCGGCAACGGCCCCGCCACCGCGCGTCGTCTCGCCTTGCGCCGGGCAAGCTACGCGGAACATGCCTGGGTGCGGGCCGCCCTGGGGCGCTCCGCTGTCCGCGACGACGTGGCGTGAGGGCTGCCGTGACCGAGACCTATGAGGTGTTCCAGCGCAAGGGCGCCACCGAGCCGATGGTCCATGTCGGCTGCGTCGAGGCGGGAGATGTCCGTATGGCGCTGATCCTGGCCAAGGAGTGCTTATTCCGCCGCGAGCATCCGAGCGCTATCTGGGTGGTCCGGCGCGAGGACATGCACCGGCTTGGCGAAATCGATGTGCTGGAACCAGGGAGCGACAAGACCTATCGCGCCATTGAGGCGTACACGGGGATTGCCAAGAAACGCCGAGATGTGGAGGAACGCTTATCATGACCGACACCACCACGCTCGATCTCGACCTCCAATGCGCGCTCGTCGCCTACCTCCTACCGTGGGCGGACGACGAATTGATCCTTGGTCATCGCGATTCCGAGTGGACCGGCTTCGCCCCCATGCTCGAGGAAGATCTCGCTTTCTCCTCGATAGCCCAGGACGAAATCGGCCACGCGGCGCTCATTTATGGGTTGATCGGTGCGTTGACTGGAGACAGTCCGGACCTCCTGGCCCTCGACCGCCCCGCCGACGGATACCTGCACACTGCACTGGTAGAACGGCCCAACGGCGATTGGGCGCATACGATTGCCCGCCACTACCTGTACGACCTGGCGGATGCCGTGAGACTGGAGACGCTGAGCGAGTCGAGCCATGCTCCCCTGGCCGGCATAGCACGCAAGATGGCCCGTGAGGAGCACTACCACCGGATGCACGGGGAGATGTGGTGGGACCGCCTGGCCTGCGGCACGGCGCTGAGCCGCGAGAAGTTAATCAATGCCGTTCGCGAGGTCGCACCGCTCGCCATCGGTGTCCTCCGCCCCACCGAGGGTGCGGTGCGGATGTCCGAGGCGGGTGTGCTGCCTCGGCGGGCCGAGGAGCAGCTTGCAAGCTGGCGCGAAGAGGTCCTGCCGCTGCTGGCGGCGCTTGACCAGAGCCTGCCTAGCCTGGTTGACGCGACGCCGGCCGTCCCTGCCGGACCTGTACCCAGCACCACGTTTCTCGCGCTGCACGCCGAGATGACCATGGTGTCGGCGTCGGGCACGGGACTGCGATGGTGAGGTCATGGCGATGCTGAATTCGGCGGAGCAACTCCGCCTGGCCCTGAGCGAAGTGGCCGACCCGGAGATTCCGGCGGTCAGTATTGTCGATATGGGGATGGTCGGCGAGATCCAGCTTAACGAGTCCGGCGCCGCGCTGGTGGAGATCCTTCCCACCTTTTCCGGTTGCCCTGCCCTACCGATCATCGCCGCCAACGTGCGCGAGCGCCTCTCGCGCGAGCCGGGCGTGCGGTCGGTGGAAGTGAGTTTTGTCTTCGATCCCATCTGGACCTCGGACCGGATCAGCGATGAGGGCCGGAACCGGCTCCGCGCGTTCGGCATCGCGCCTGCCCCGCACACCCGGGGCCGGCCGTTGCGCATGGTGCAGGCACAATCCGTCGCCTGCCCTTTCTGCGGTTCCACCCGCACCGCGATGGAGAACTTGTTCGGCCCCACGCCGTGCCGCTCAATCTACCGCTGCGCCGAGTGCCGAAATCCCTTCGAGCGCTTTAAGGCGCTCTGACGCTCACCGTCATCTCGAACTCCCATTCTACCTCACCGTAGGGGGGTATCACGGCATACTGACCCCACTCCGCGGCAGCGCCCATTCGATCGGGATAGCCGAGACATGGTTCGAGTGCCACGCGTGCCTCGCCCGCGCCCCGCGTATCGATCCAGATGCCGAGACAGGAGATGCGCTCGGCATTCCAGTTAAGGGTCACGGTAAGTCCGTTATTCTGCACCAGGGCGCACCAGCCAACCCCGATGCGCGGCACATAGAGCTTATCGGCGACGGCCGAGCCGGGCCGGATCACCCGGAGATCGGTGACCCCGCCGGACGCGAGGGACGTCGCGGGCCAGTCTACTTCGGCATAGGCGTCTCCCAACCGACCTCCCTCGCTGGAGTCGATAATGGCCGACCGCACAGAGTCGGGCAGTTCGATCCGCGCCCCGTCCGGTGCGCTCAGCAAGGGATGGGCCGACCAGATAAAGGGGAACGGATAGGCGCAGTGATTGGCGGCGCGGTAGCGCAGGCGAAGGGTGTCGGGACCGGTGAAGGACAGTTCGCGGGTGAGCACGTACGGAAAACGCACCCCGTGGACGGAAAGGATCGCAGCAGACGACGATACCTCATCCACTTGCCAGGGCAAGGCGTAAACCTCACCCTGGGCCGGGTTATGCACCGTGCCCCAGGGACCAGGCGGGTGCGGCCCCGGTCCAATGGCGGGAAAGCACTCGTCCCACCCCTGGATGTCGGCTTCGATCTCAGGCGCGTCATAGCGGGGCCAATCCGCCAGGAGGGGCTGCCGCCACAGCAGTTCCTGCCCACTTGGCCGATGGATCAGCGACGTTATACGGGCGCCGCTCACCGGATTGATGGTAAGCGACAGGATCGAACTCTCAAGACCGATTGGCGCCGCTCCGGTCGTGTCCATAGCCGTCTTGTCGCTCACTTCACGTCTCCCCATGGCGGCAGCGCGCGATCACTTCGTGCTCGAAACGGTCATCCCGCCGTCTACGATCAGGGGCAGTCCGACAATGAACGACGCCTCGTCCGTAGCCAGAAACACGGCCGCATTGGCAATGTCCTCGGCCGTGCCGATGCGCCCGACTGGGTGAAGCCTTGCCGCCTTTTCCTTCTCGCCGGGTCGGTCGCGAAAGTAGGGATCGTTGATCGGGGTGTCGATCCAGCCGGGACAGATGCAGTTGAGTCTGATGCCCAGGCGCGCGTAATCCAGAGCCGCCGCGCGGCTCATCGCGATGATGCCGCCCTTCGTCGCGGCGTAAGCGGCGTTCTCCGGCGCGCCATACAAACCGTCGATGGAACCAGTCGTGATGATCGTCCCATCCGGTCGGCGGACCAGGGGGCCACAGTACTTGATGGTGAGGAACATGCCCCGCAGGTTGACGCCATGCATGGCGTCCCATTCATCCTCGCTGGTCTCCTCAAGGGTTTTACAAATCATGATCCCGGCGTTGGGAACCAGGATGTCGAGGTTGCCGAAGGTTGTACGTGCGTGCTCCGCCAAAGCACGCATCGAGGCCGGGTCCGCCACGTCGCACGCCGTAAAACTCGCTGCTTGGCCCGCCGCCTCGATGCGCCGTGCCGCCGCCCCGCCGGCTTCGGCATTGCGATCGGCCAGGAGCACATGGGCGCCCTCGCGCGCGAAACGGGCGGCGATGGCGTAGCCGATGCCGCTTGCCGCGCCGGTAATCAGAGCGGTCTTTCCCGCCAGTCGCATCACGGTCGTCCCCTCAAGGTGAAGGGCGCGGCGGATTGCCGCACCCTTCACGGCTTTCTACTTACCAGTTCCAGCTTCCATATTGGTTGCGCAGCCGCTGCTCATCGGCAACGACCAGCTTCTGCACCTGATTGAGCGCGTCCGCCGCCGATTGTTGGCCGAACAAGACACGGGCCGTGGCCTTGGTCAATTGATCCTGATAGAACACGTCGACCGGATTGATCGGCAGGTACGCCTTGCTGTTGCGGGCCAATTGCGGCTGCAGTTTGAGCGCCGCCAGCGACCCGGCCGGATTGCCGGACAGCTTGGCGGCCCTGCGGTTGTTGGCCTCGCCCGCCACCAGGGCGCTAAGCCATTTCGCCTGGTCGGCCGCCACCGGAGAACCATTCGTGGACGGGCCAAGCAGATAACCGTGATCCCAGGTGATAAACTTGCTGACCGCGAACGCCGCGTCCGGATGTTTGGCGCCGGGGGGAATAATGATCGCCTGCTGGGTGGCGGGCACATTCGCCGCCTCGGCCATAGTCCCATCCACGGTCGGGGGCAGATTGGTTAACTGGTATTGCAGCCCACCCTTCACCCCGTAGGTGTTGCTGTCGTAGGGAGTGAGGCTCCAATAGGAATTGGCTTCCGAAGGGATCAGAGTCTTTCCGATCGCCTGATAGTCCTTGGGACTGCCGTTCCAGATCTGCGGATCGCCGACTAAAAACTTTGAAAGTTTGGTATAGCCGCCATAGAGGTCGGTCAGCTTCTTCAGATAGGTCATGGCGGCGGTATTGCACGGATCGTTGGCGGTAGGCTGATTCTGGGCATTATAAATGCCGCGGCCCACTGGGCAAAAGCCGCGGGCAACGGTCTGCCAGAATACCCCGGCGGCGCCGGAGCCTACCGGCCAGTAGCCGATTCGAGTGAGATTCCCACTCGTATCGAACTTCACGGCTTTTTGGGACATCTGATAGAGCTGATTGAACGTCTCCAGATTACTGTTGTTGTAGCCCAACGGCGTCATATACTTGGGCAGGTAGATCAGCTGCCCCGCCTCCGGTCCGCTTACGGCGGGGATGCCCCACCAGTGACCGCCGAAGTGGGTCCACTTTGCCATGGCGGGCAGGAAATAGCTGTCGCTGATGTGGTACGCCGCGAAATATTTGTCGAGCGGCTGGGCCAACTTGCGCAACACGGAGAAACCCATGTATCCGCCCTGAATGAAGACGAGATCCGGGGGGTTTCCCGAGTTCACGGCCAGGGTCAACTTCGTTTCCAGGGATGCCTGATCGTTGAACTCCGTCTCCGCCCACTTCAGATTCGGGTATGCCTTGGCGAGCAGGGAATGAAAGATGCCGTAGATGGAAAAGACGTTCCCCGAGGCGCTGCTGTTGAATCCCTGCAGCGACCCACAACAGGTGAAGACCGCCAGTGTGACGTTCATATCGACCGACGGCCCAGCCGCGCGGCTCGCCGCCGGTGGGGCGCCGAGCAGTCCAATACCCAGGGTCATGATCGCCGTCAGGGAGAGCACGTGACGGCGGAATCCGGTGATCATGCTCCGACTCCTTTCAAGGACAAACCAAGGTAAATGAGAACCGGCTCAGCATCCTCCTCTCCGATCAGAATTTGAGTCCCGTCATGGTCACGCCCCGAATCATCGTACGCTGGGTAAAGAAGAACAGGACGATCGGGGGGATGGAAAGAATCAGCGCGTAGGCCATCATCGCCCCTACATTGGCTACGCCATGGTTCATCACGAACTGATAAACCCCTAGCGAGAGCGTGTAGTTGCTCGGGTCGTTTAGAAAGATCAGTGGGTTGAAAAAGTCGTTGTACGTCCAGAGGAAGGTGAACAGCGCGGTTGTGGCCAGGGCGGGTTTGACCAGCGGCACGATGACGTGCCGGAAGATGCGGTACTCCGAACAGCCGTCAATGCGCGCCGCGTCCGACAGATCGAAGGGGATAGACATCATAAACTGGCGGAGCAAAAAGATGAAGAAGGAGTTACCGGTCAAGGCAGGCCAGGTCAGCGGCCGGAGCGTGCCCAGCCAACCGATCCACTTGTACAGGTAATAGGTAGGAATCAGCGTCGTCCAGGGCGGCAAGATGAGCGTAATCAAGACGAAAGCGAACAGGATGTCACGCCCAGGGAAGCGGATTCGAGCGAAGGGATAGGCGATAATCGCGCTGGATACCACGGTGGCTACCACATTGAAGACAGTAATATAGGCGGTATTCCGCACGTAGTCGCCAAACCCTGAAATCCCTACCGCGTCATGCAGGTCACCCAGCGTCCAGGGATGAGGCCAGAAGGAAGGCGGCAGTGAGGTCAGATCGGCGTTGGTCTTGAAGGCGCTGATGATCAGCCAGTAAAACGGGATCGCGAACGGCAGCGCCAGGCCGATCAACAGAATGTGCCGCGCCAGCCGCGTACCCACCCGCCGCCGGCGTGCCTTCGTCCGCGCCTGCGTCGCCTGCTCAATCGCCGCCACGGCCAGGCCAGCGGGCCGATCGGAGCTAACCGCCATAATGGACCCACCTTCCCGAACTGCGCACCAGAATCAGGGTGATTACGATCACGGCGGCGGTCAGCACCCAGGCCAGGGCCGAGGCATACCCCACGTTCCCTTGCTGGAAAGCCTGATCGTAAATGTGCAGCGAGAAGAACAGGGTCGATCCCATGGGGCCTCCCACCTCCGGGCTGCCCCCGGCGCTGCCCGCCGAAGTGGCGAGAGTGGAGACGACGAACGCCTGGGCGAAGTACTGGAACGAATTGATCATCCCTAGAATAAGGTTGAAGTAAATCGTGGGCGTGATGATCGGCACCGTCACGTAGCGGAACCGGGCGAGCACGCCCGCGCCGTCCAGCGCCGCCGACTCGTAGAGATCCAGGGGCACCTGTTGCAAGCCCGCCAGAAAAATGAGCAAGCCCGCGCCGGAAGCCCAGATGTTCTGCAGCAACAGACCAGGTTTAGCCCAGGACGGATCGGTGAACCAGCCTGGCTGATACAGATGCAGCCAACCGAGCGTCTGATTCACCAGGCCGGTCTGCGGATTGAGCAGCCAGAGAAAGAGCAGAGCGCTGCCCACGAAGGGGACCAGGGAGGGAAGAAAGAAGATGGTGCGGTAGAATGCGATGCCGCGCACCTTGGCGTTGAGCAGTAGGGCAAGGAGGAGGCCGGCGATCAAGGCACTGGGCACGCTGAACACCACCCACCACAGAGTAACGCCGAGCGTCGTCAGGAAGTCGGGATCGGTGCCGTCGAACATAAACCGGAAGTTGTCGAAGCCGATCCAGTGCGGCGGCCAGATGGCCCCCGTATAGTCGGTGAAGGCAAAGTACAGGGAGAGTACGGTGGGCACGAGCCACAGGGCGAGCATGCCGACCAGCCATGGGGATAGAAAGACCAGGGCCGTGCGCAGATTGCGCAGGCTCTCGCGTGAGCGGTTTTCGCGCCCGGCGATCATGGCCACTCTCAGCCCTCCCCGGATACCCTAGTCGCGCCGCGCCGCCGTTTCCTCGCGGAGGCAATCAGCCAACCGGTCGAATAATTGGTCCGCTTCCTCGATAGTGATGGTCAGGGGAGGCGCCAGGGCGATCCAATCGGGATCGGCTCGAATGACCAAGCCCTTCTCCATGGCTCGCCTGGCCACGCCCCGCCCGAAACCGACCGCCGAATCCCAGGGCAGACCCGCCGCCGCGTCTCGTGCCAAACCGAAGCCGACCAGCAGGCCCTTGCCGCGCACGTCGGTAATAATGTTGAGGGGAGCAAGCTCGGCCAGACGCGCCCGCAAATGAGCGCCGACCAGACGGGCATTGGCGCTGAGATCGCGCTCTACGATCTCGCGGATCGCGGCCACGCCGGCGGCGCTGCTCAGCGGGTTACCGCCAAATGTATGGCCGTGCGAGAACTCGATGTTGTCCCCATCTTCGCCCCAGAACGCGGCGGCGACGTGGTCGCGCATGGCCAATCCGGCCAGCGGCCCATAGCCGGAGCCCATGCCCTTTCCCATGCACAGCACATCGGGTAACACATCGAAGGTCTGCGCCGCGAACATATTTCCGGTGCGTCCGAAGCCGGTGATCACCTCATCGAAAATGAGCAGCACCTGGTGCCGATCGCAGATCTCGCGCAGGCGCGGCAAATACTCGGCGGGCGGTGTCGTGATCCCGCCTGTATTGCTGATCGGCTCCAGGATGACGGCCGCCACCGTATCCGGTCCTTCCAGCTCGATAATCCGCTCGATCTGATCGACGCAGGTAATGCCGCAGGTGGGGTAGTGGAGGCCGAACGGACAGGCGTGACAGGAGGGCGGCATCGCCTTGAGGAAGCCGGGCAAGGCAGGCTCGAACACCGTTTTGCGCCGCGCCGTGCCCGAGGCCGAGAGCGCCCCGAACGTCGCGCCGTGATAGCCGCGGTAAAGACTAAGCACTTTGTATTTGGATGGATTCCCCGTCTGCCTGTGATACTGGCGGGCCAGTTTGAGCGCTGCCTCCGTGGCTTCGGAACCGCCGGAAAGGAGTTTGATCGTGTTGAGATCCCCGGGAGTGATTTCGGCCAACAGGTTAGCCAATTCCACGGCGGGCACATTGGTGGCGTGAAGGGGCGGCGCGAAACAGATCTGATCGAGTTGGCGGTGCAGGGCATCGATAACCCGCCGGTTCCCGTGCCCAACGTTGACCACGAATATGCCCGAAATACCGTCAATGTATTGCTTACCCACGACATCCCAATAGTAGATGCCCTCGGCGCGCGCCATCACCACCGGCTCGGTCAGAAACGACCGCATCTGTCGAAAATCCAGCACCATATGACGCAAAAGATCGGGCGAGGCAAAGGCGGCAAGATCTGCCGGCACGGCCGAGAAGGTATCCGAGTTCCGCGTTTCGATCATGCGTGCTCCCCTTATACTGATTGCGCCACAACACTTTGGGCCGGGACGAGGCCGGCGGGCTCGCCGGACCGATCCCAATTTGGACCGTCGCGGCGCGCGGCCCACTTCACAATGCGCTCGTTGGGGCCGGCGAACAGCCAATCCACCGCCTGGAGCACCACGCCACGCGCGGCGGCGTCGCTTCCGAGCCGTTCCAGAATCAAGGTGCGAGCCCGCGGCACTACGGGCAGCACGCGAAGACGCACGATGCGCCGCGCCGCTTCCAGCACCACCGGGCTGCAGCGCGCCAGAGTACCGCCCATCACCACCAGATCCAGGCCGAGCAGATTCAGGGCCATGGCAATTGCCGTGCCCAGATGTTCGCCCGCCTCGGTCAGCACGCCCAGGGCCAGCTTATCGCCCGCGTCGGCGGCCGCCCCCAGGTCGGCAAGAGTCAACCCTTCTCGGCGAGCCGCCAGGGCCGAGTAGACGCCCTTGTCCAGCAAGTCGACGGCATGGGCCAGCACGGCGCGGGCCGAAGCGGTAGCTTGCAGGCAACCTCGATTCCCGCAGCGACAAAGCACTCCGCCCGAGTCCACCGTCACATGGCCAAGCTCGCCGGCCAGCCCATGCACGCCGCGGAACGGCACGCCGTGTACCACGAGACCAGCGCCCACACTGGCGCCGGCATCCACATAGAGGAATGAACCACTTGGGCACACCTCCGGCCCAGCCGCGCCTAGCCGCCGCGCCGCCAGCGCCTTGGCGCGCGCAGGCTCCTCCAGCAGCACTGGAATCCGCAGAACCGCGCCCAACTCGGCGGCGATGGGAAAATGTTCCCACCCCGGCGTGTTGCTGCGGATCACGCATTCGCCGCGATCGCTGTCGACAATGCCGGTGACCGCCACCCCTACGGCGGCGATCCGGTCGAGGCCCAACCCCGCGTCTCGCGTCACCTGATCGGCCAGTCCGGCCAATGTGGCGATTATCTCCGGCTGCGCCCGGCCTTCCAGCAACGTGCTGGGGAGTTCTTGATACTTGACGGGCACGCCGTGCAGATCCGCGACGAGCAGATGCAGTACATCAGTTCCGATGTCGATGCCCAGCACGTATGCCGCGTGCGGATGAACCTCAAGCAGCAACGCCTGGCGCCCAGGACCGTTCACCGCGCCGCGACCCGCCACGCGGACCAGGCCCGCCTCTTGTAAACGAGCGGCCAGTCTGGCGGTCATGGCAAGGCTCAATCCGACCCGGCCCGCCAGATCACCGCGGGTGGCCTGCCCACCGGCATGAAGAGCCGAGATTACAGACGCTTCGCTACGGGACAAGCTTCCCAATCGGCCCATGCGCGTCACGGTTTCTACTGAACCTCGCCGAACCCGCCCACCATACTATCAGCAAAATACGCCTGCTACAACCCCAGGCACCGCCTAATTCTCCACTATTGCGCATAATCACCGGAGTTTCGGGTGATGCAAGGACCAGCTCAGGTAGTTTAGCGAGGAAATCCAGGTTGGACATGATCGGACCGGGAGGCTGGGTCACGGCAAACCAGGGCATGCCGATCCAACGCTCACCGCAAGCGCGCAGGAGCGGTTTATCCGCATATCCCTATTGACTACAATCCACGACTTTCTTTTTGGTGGTTGCCAAGGGCTACCTTTTCCGTTATTCTATCCCCGGAGCGGGAGAGCTTCTCCCCAATCTCGGCGGCGTACCTCGTGGGTACGGTAAAAAGCGATTGGAGCCGGCATGGCAGGGACCAAGACGGCACGAAATCTCGTCCGAGGCGTCCTTGTCGCAGCATCGCTTTTCGTCGTCAGCCCTCCATCGCTCTTCGCCCGCGCGCACGCGGCACACCGCGCCGCCGCGGACTGTCCCACCGTGGCGCAATCCACCGATCCCACCGTGGTAGCCGGCC
>JAICHN010000008.1 GCA_025924845.1 Chloroflexota bacterium
AGTATCGGAATCGGCCTAGCGGAGCCGAGGGAGGACTTCCCGGCCATAAAACTCGATGGCGCGCATCTGGTCCGGCTGCACGGAATGAATGTTGACGATGGCCACCCCGGCGTCAAGAACCTTCTGGATTGCTTGTGCATGCGCCTCCGGGTCGGTGCCGTACTGCCAGTCCTGATACACCATCTGAAGCGGGATGTCCTCGGCCTTGCGCTCAATGCTCCGCGGATCGGGGTCGTAGAGCATCGATCGCTCCATCCCTTTGGGATGGAAACGCCAGAGCTCCGCGCCGCGCGCCGCTTCCTCCTGGTCACCGACCACCACAAACAACTCGGTCATGATCGGCGCGGCGTTTGGATCCTTTCCGGCCTTGCGCAACTCATCATCGAAGACGGCGCGGGCTGACTTCTCAAGTACCGCCTTCTTGTCTGCCACCAATCCGTCGCCAAGACGCGCCGCCATAGCCATGCTGCGCGGGCCGGCAGCCGCGATATACAGGGGGATGGGCTGGGCAGGGCGATCGTACAGCCGGCCGCGAACCTGGAAGCACGCTCCCTTATGGGTTACCTCCTCGCCGGTCCAGAGTCGGCGGATGAGGTCTACCGCCTCCGCCAAGCGCTCGGCCCGTTCCTCATACTCGCCCCAGATGCCGGTGGCGGCCTTTTCGTTGAGCGCCTCGCCCGTACCGATCCCCAGGTAAACGCGGCCGGGCGCCAACTGACTGAGGGTGGCGAACGCCTGGGCCACGATGGCCGGTTGGTAACGGAAGCTCGGGCAGGTAACGGCAGTGCCGAAGTGGATTCGGCTAGTCCGCTGGGCAAGCGCGGCCAGGGTAGCCCAGGCGAAACCGGCGTGGCCCTGGTTGTCCTGCCAGGGCTGGAAATGATCGCTGGTAGCGATACCATCGAATCCCGCCTGTTCCACCGCCACCCCGAACTCGAGCAGGTCGGGCACCGCGAATTGTTCGTGCGAGAGTACGTAGTTGAACACCGGCATTCCCGGCCTCCCATCCATCATGGAGCTCCTTGCCGTTCAACAGTTAAAAAAGGTAAGGGCGACCACTATAGTCGCCCTCGTGCCGGCGCCAGGGCGACCACAAGGGTCGCCCCAGCGGTAAGATAGGCGCCGGTAGGCTAGCTCGCCGTACCGGCGACCGGTGCCCCTTGCTTGCTGGCTTGCGCGCCGGCGAACACGGCAATCATCTTTTCGTCAAAAGCCGGAATATCGGCGGGCTTTCGGCTGGTTACCAGGCCCTCATCAACGACCACGGCCTGGTCGGTCCAGTTGCCGCCCGCGTTGGTGATATCCGTCTTGAGGGACGGCCAGGAGGTAAGCTTCTTTCCCTTGACGGCGCCGGCCTCGACCAACATCCATGGTCCGTGGCAAATCGCCGCGATCGGTTTCCGGTGGGTGGCGAACATCCGCACGAACTGGACCGCGTCGCCATTCAGCCGCAAGGCGTCCGGATTCTGGACGCCTCCCGGTAGCACCAGCCCGTCAAAGTCGTGCGGACTCACCTGCTTGAGAGTTGCGTCAACCGGTATGCGATCGCCGGGTTTGTCGTGATTCCATCCCTGAATCGCTCCCGGCTCCGGGGCGATCACCTGGGTGTGGGCACCGGCTTGATCGAGCGCCCGGCGGGGCTCCAGGAGCTCGACCTGCTCCACGCCATTCGTGGCCAGGATTGCAATGCGCTTGCCGTCGAGTCGCTGTTGGTTCATGATCACTCCCTCACGGCGTTACAAATTAGAATGCCGACACGGCGAAAGTCGACGGGTCGGCACGTTAGATCGCGGTAAGGCGAAAGCAGCGACTTATGCCGTGCTTTCGCCCTGTGCCACGCTGGGACCGGCTGGTTACTCGCTTATTCCCGGGTGACGGCGAGCGCGGCAAGCGTCATAACGATGCCGCAGGCTAACCCGACCCAGGCGCCCCACATCGGCCCAGTGCTGTAACCGGCGCCGTAACCGCTACCCTCTGTCGCCATGAATATTATGGTGCAGACGATCGCGGCAATACCTATCAGGGCCAACACGGCGGAATCAGCGGCGTTGGTACCCAGGCTCATTCCCATGGTTCGTCCAATAGCGAGGAGGGCGCCGATCCCGAGAAGAATCCCGGCCGGAATACCCCAGTCGTGCCAACCGCTGATCGTCGTGCTGAAGCTGGACGACGAGATACTGTACCAGGAGAAAAAGGTGATGATGAACCCCACCACACCGGCGAGGATCACCAGGTCGGTAGCAACCATCGGATGGGTCGAGGTCTGTCGCACCCGGCTCTGGCTGCGCATCATACTGCTGCTCATTGCTTCGCTCCTTGTTGTTCAGTACTAGTTCGAACCCTTGCAGCCGGGGCGGAGCGGCCGTGAGTGCCGCTCCGCTACATCGGTTACCGGCGCGCTAGGGGCGCCGGGGAGCGCCCAAGCAGAGCCCTCGCCGGGAGTCGGTCTCTAGCTAGCCGGCTGGAGTCCGGACTCGACGAAGTTGTCGCCCGGCTTCCGATTTGCTCGGCGCGGTCGGCTGAACGGAAGAACCATTCGCCGCCACGAGCCCTCGAGAAGGGCGGCGCTGCCGACATACCAGGCCAGAAGCGCGCCGAAAGCCAGCACCCAGCCTGCAGCCTTGATCCAGTTGCCGCTGCCGATCAGCAGCGAAACCGCGGCGATACCAGTGGCAATACCAAGCACCAATAGAGTCGCCGCCTCGGCCCAACGGTCAACAGCTGCTGCGAGCGCGCATACCATGGTAATGGCGCAGAGAGGAATGAACAGGAAACCGAGGTTCATGTTCACGCTCCCCAGGGTAAGCGCTCCGTTCGCGACCATCAAATACAGCACTCCGTAGGCAGCCCAAAACGCTCCCCATGTGCCGTGAATGGCAGTTGACAGACCATCACGGGCCGCGTAGCCCCACATGGCCGCGGTGAACTGAGCCACGCCGCCAAAAAGCGCCACGAAGCCCAGAATGTACATCGGGGTGGTCGTCGCTCCGTACCAGCCCGCCATGCGGCAGCCCACCACCAGCGCGGCCGCCGCCAGGCCGAAAAAGCCCAGGATCGTCGGCGACGCGACGGGCCGCAGAAAGATGCTCGTGGTTGACGGAACGCTAATCGATCGCGCCGACGGATCGCCCACCGCTACCATGGCGGCCGGGCCTGACGACGCGGGCTGCCGCGGCGGAGACCACTGCGCCGGTTGCGACCACTGGTTGGGCTGCGCCCACTGGTTTTGCTCCGGCGCCTGGCTCATGTTGATCTCGCCGGCACTCATCGGCGGTGCCGACTGTACGGTACTCGTCGTGTGTCCGTCCTCCGCCATCTTGCCTGCCAGATCGGCCAGGGCGACCCTGCCCACGGCCTGCTGGTCCCTGGCGACCAACAGGCTGCCCACGTGCTCTTCCCGCATGATGCGCACCGCGTCGCGGATGTCCTGCTTCTCGCTCAGGAAGGCACGGTTCGGCTTCATCACATCGCTAACCAAGGCCGACATCGGATCGCGACCCGACTCGGCCTCCCACTGAACGATGTCATGCTCGGAGATGGTGCCGAGCAGTTGGCCCTCTTTCGAGACCGCCAACACACCACCATCGTGATAAACCATCTTCTGCATGGCCGCGGAAAGCGGCGCATCGGCGGCGACGGCCTCTACCGACTCGTCCATCACATCCTTCACTAACATTTCATTGCTCCTTCGCGCTTGTCTCGCTTTGATCGACGTCTCGGCTGTATACGATCAGCCTCGCCCTACATTGCTCGCCGCACCTCCTTTGAGTGCTTGGCATCTCCGCGGTCCGGCAGGACGTTTGGGCAGTCCGCTCCGAATATGACGACCGAGCGGCACGCCGCGCCGCTCAACGACTTCTAAGTCGGCCACGAGTTGCCTTGCGCTCCCGGCCCAATCAGGGTTGTGTACACCGCCTGACCTAGACCCCGCCTTGCTGAGCGGCCAATGGGGCATATCACCCTGTCAATACGGCACAGTTACAGCATAGGTCCGCCGAGCTTGTCCCACTTCCCCTAATCGGTGGAACCAAACCGATAAATGGGACTAATGCACTCAGCCCTCGCCAATGTTCAGCCTCCTCTGGTCGTGTGGACGACATATAGACCCCAGGCGACCAGGAGTGCCAGCCCCAGCAGAAAGACGAGCAGCGCTTGGGAAAAGCCCACCAGTAAGTAGAGCGCACCGGTCGTCAGCCCTAGCGTGACGGCGCCCGGAGCCAAGGATCCGAAGCTGCCCCGTCCGAGCAGGGCCAGTGCCACCTGTGCTCTGGTTGCCGCCGCGGGGTCCACCTCAGACTCCGCCTCCCAGCCGAACATGCGCTCCACCGCGAGCAGCCTAGCGCGCCGCTCGTCCTGAGTGCGCGCCTCATTGAGCACCGCCTGGCCGGCGGTTCGCGTCGCCGCTTCCAGCTGATCCACGATCCGGTCAAGCCCCAAGCACTTCACGGCCTCGGCCATGGAAACGGGAACATAGGAACAGGACAGGGGGCCGGTGCATCCGGCAAGATGCCGTTCGAGATTCGGAGCGGCCCGTGCCCATCGAGGGGTGGGCGAGGCTATAAGTTCCTTTTCCTCCGGCGAGGGCGCCGGCAGCGCCTCCAGGTGGGAGAAGAGGCCCAATTCCAGGCGGTACGGTACAGCCTCACCGGGCTGGTCCAGGGAAAAACTCATGGTCAGGCCGGGATTCTGGTGCCAGATTGGCGCGCTGGCGAGCAGCATCCGGCTAACTGCCCAGGTTTCCCGTTCGAGCAGGTCCGCCGCGGCACGCTCCTGCTCCTCCTGGTAATAGGCGATGGCCTGGAAGGTTTCGACTAAGGAGCCTCCCTGACCGTTCACCTTGCGGATCGGGTCCGGCGGTATACGGGGACGCTCGTCGATGGACCCCCCGGTCGGCGCGTCTGGGCGATTTACTGCATACATGGGCGCTGATCCTCCTCCCTGCCGCCCTGCCATGTCCGTGTCTCCGGCTCTCGCGAAGGGTATAGCCCTTTCGCCTAGAGGACCGGGAGGTCAGCTGGTGTACGCGGCGTTGTACTTTACTCTTTTCCGTTCGTTCAGGTCGTTAACTCTGGTCGTTCAAGTCATTAGCTGACAGGCGTCGACTTTGAGGTACACTACTCCGTTGCGCAGTCCCGCGATGAGCCGGGCAGTCAGTTCCCAATCATTGGGAATCAATGATCCGGTGCGAATGATCAGGGCAACCAGCCGGCCGCTTTCGGGATCGAACTGAGCGTCCCGCACCGTGCCGACGCTCTTCCCATCTCGCCCAGTCACGATGCTGCCTCGGCGCAGCGTGGTCCCCGCGCGATCGATCTTGAGGGACACCCCTCTGGATGCGCGTGGCGGAGGGGGTCTGCCTGCATAATAGGCGGCCCCTCGGTAGACAGGGGACCGGGTCGGCGCGACGAGGGACTCAGTGCCCGGCCATTCGGGGTCGTCCCTTTGGAAGGCGCCGGAGGCAAATCCGGCCCGCTGCCTCGGGTCCATCGGCTCCCGAAAGAGCGGCAATTTTTCTACTTCATGAGCGCTAAGAGTGAGATCCAGCCGGCCGACTCGTGCGCACCGCAGCAGGGCCAGGGGTACTTCCACGTCGCGATGCAGCAACAGTCCTTTACGGATCACGGCGGTCTTTACCTGTTGTCCCGAGGGATCAACGATCAGCCGATCGATGGCGCCGATTTCTTGCCCGTCGCGCGTATGCACGGGCGTCCCTAACCCGTTAGTCATCTGATCGTTCCTTTGTTGAGTACACACATCCACGCGCCACCGACTGTTCATTGACTCCAGGGAAACTCCTCCCCTACTTCGGCCTGCAAGCGAGTGAGAGCAACCCAGTATGCCTCCGAGTAGGTGGGAAACGGACGGACGATATCCTCCAGCATGGAAAGCGTCGCCCGACTGCGGACGCCAAGAATCGCTTCACCGATCCATTCGTCCGCACGGGGCCCGATCGCGGCGGCGCCGAGCAATACTCGCTGCTTGCGATCCGCCATCAACCACAGCAGGCCCCTGCCGTCGTCTTCAGTGATGGACCGGGCCAATTCATCCATCCTCACCGAACCGGTAATCGGCTCGAAGCCGCGCGCCGCTGCCTCCCGTACCCGCAGTCCCACCGCCGCCACCGGTGGATCGGTGTAAACCGCGCGCGGGATGGCATCGTAGTTGGCGGTGCGGGCCGAACCAAGGAGATTCATGGCAATGATGCGCCCTTGATAATTCGCGGTATGCGTGTAGGGGGCGATTCCGGTCACGTCACCCGCCGCCCACACGTGTTCTCCGCCCTCAACGCGGCAGAACGCATCAACCCTCAGCCCGTTCTTTTCCGGGGTAATGCCCAGCCTCTCCAGGCCCAAGTCGTGAACGCGCGGCGTCCGCCCGACCGCGACCAGGATGCGCTGAGCCTCAAGAGTCTCTCCGTCATCCAGCGACAGGACCGAGGCGCCGGACCCGGCTCGCGCGCGCACCGCCTTGCGTCCAAGAAACAGGCGAACCTGATCTTCGGCCAGAACCTCGGCCAGCATATTGCTGATAATGCCTTCCTCGGTGGGCAGCAGACGGCCCGCGGCTTCGACGAGGGCTACATCTACCCCGAAGCGCGCATAGACCTGGGCCAGTTCACAGCCCACCGCGCCCCCCCCGAGAATGATCAGTGAAGCGGGCAGTTCCGGAGAGGCGAGGGCCTGATCACTGGTCCAGGTAGGAACCTCATCCAGGCCGGGAATGGACGGCACATCCGGCGCCGAACCGGTATCGATCACCAGGTCGCGGTAACCAATCTCCCGATCGCCGACGCGTACCACTCCCGGCTGGACTATCCGTCCCCGTCCGCGGAACAGGGCGACGCCTTGATCGCGTAGCGCCTGAACCTGTTCGTGATCATCTCGCCCGCGCGCCACGCGGTCTCGACGGGCCACGGCGACCGCGAAGGCGCCCGCCGCGTCATCCAGGTCGGGGTCATCGGCGGCGCCGCCGAGCGCAGTCGCCTCGGCGCATAGGCAACGTACCGTAGCCGAACGCAACATCGCCTTGCTCGGCATGCAAGCATCATAAGGACAAGCACCGCCGACGCGGTCGCACTCCACCACGGCCACCGTCTTGCCTGCGCAGGCCAGGCTGGCGACCCACTCGCAGGCAGAGCCGGCGCCGATAATGACGACATCAAACTGGTCCTTGATTTTGCCGGAACGGGTCGCCGTGCTCATCGCGAAATCAACTTCTCGTTTTAGGCCGGTAGGATTTGGCCTGGTTCTCGTTTTAGCTCGGTAAGATCCGACTTGGCTAACCCTGGTTGCGGAGTGCCTTCCCGATTACACTCACCTCGCGTAATCGGGAAGGCACTCCGCTTATGGTATGAGCCGTTCGGTATTGACTAGCCAACGGATGAAACTGAGTCGAGCGCGCTCGTCGGATAACAGAAGATCATGATCTCGTTCATAAAGTTCACGAAGCGCTTTGAGCAACTGCCATTCGGTCGGCGTGTACAGGGGCAATACAACGGCAGGTTCCGGTTCGCTGAGCATGTGCTCGGTCATTTCCACTTCTCCTTGCTGAGCGAGGCGCGGATTCGAGACCGGCGAGGTCGGATCCCACCTCGGCGGGAGCCCTTTCGGACTGCCAATGGCGCGGGTAGAAGGCCCACACGCTCTACTTACATTTTCGGATGTTCGTGGAGCGGAGCCATCAGCCATACAGCCCATCCTGGGTCCGCAACCGGTCTAAGCCAAAGGATGGGACCGATTGCCCAGCATGTCGCCAACGTCCGGCACGGCCGGAGGGCGGCACGGCCCACCGGGGGCCTATTTAAGTTTCCGACCACAGAACAAGCGCCAGCAGGGCCACAACCGCCAGCAAAATAATGGCCACCACGATGATAAACATGATCTATTCCTCCAGTCACGAGGCGCTACGCCAAGCAAGTCATATCTTATAGTGATCATCGCTCAGGCATCACATTAGGCGCACCAGCCGTTCGGCCCGCCGGACACTTTAATTGGTCTAGTACCGGTCGCGAAGGCGCGCCGCCTCACCTTTGTGGACGTGCTGTCAGGCTCTGTGCGCTCCCTACCATGCGGCCTCGACCACAAACGCCATGCTCACCACGCCAATTATCGGCTGTTGAAACTTAAATTGCGGCGTGATAGATTGCAATGCAAGGGGCTATGTAGAGCCACGAACCGGCTGGACGCCAGGGCAGGACATACTATAGGTTGAGCACAAATTCGACGCTTCTGCCCTCCATTCCGAACAGTAAACGCGTGGGCCACCGCGCCTGAGACGATCAGAACGCGCTACACCAGATATTCAGAGTGTTGCTCCCTTAGTGGGACACACGCTTAGAAGAACGGTATCCCCGCGCCACGATCCTCCCTGGATCGTCGCCGCATGTCCATGGAATGGCGAAACGTTCGTACATTCAAGGCGGAGCGCGTGCATCGGTCGTTACTTCGGCGGAGGGGGGCGGGCAGCACGTGGTTCACCCTTCGCCGTCCCCTGAGGATAGCCCTGGTCGGCTTCGCGGCGGTGAGCATGGCGCTTTTGCTTGGCGGCTGCGGTGGATCGCCTTCCACACTCGACGCCGCCGGCCCCAAGGGCGCCGACATCGCCACCCTTTGGTGGGTTCTGTTCGTGATCAGTGTGATCGTCTGCGTGGTTGTATTCGCGCTGCTCATGTACGCCGTGTTCCGGCGGCGGTCGGAGAGGACGCCAAATGAGGACCGTGGGACTGACCGCGCCACCCTGGTTATCGTGGGCGGCGCGATAATTCCGGCCGTGATCTTGGTCGGTGTATTCGGCTTCGTGCTCTATACCATGAACGTGACGGCCTCACCTTCGCGTGCGTCCGTGCTGACCATTCAGGTGATCGGCCATCGCTGGTGGTTCGAGATCCGCTATCCGGCATCGCATGTGACCACGGCCAATGAGTTGCACGTGCCGGTCGGTCGACCCGTCACCCTACAACTCACCTCAGCCGACGTCATCCATAGCTTCTGGGTGCCGCAAATACAGCAAAAGACAGACATGATCCCTGGTCGGATCAACAGTACTTGGTTCCAGGTTTCCAAGGCCGGCGTATACAGAGGCGAGTGCGCCGAGTTCTGCGGTATCGAACATGGGCTGATGGACTTTGAGGTGGTCGGAGATCCGCCCGCACGCTTCCAGCAATGGCTGGCCCACCAGGCACAGCCCGCCCCCCGACCAGTCACCGCGCTTGCCCTTCAGGGAGAGCAGGTATTTCTAGGGTCCGCCTGCGTCTACTGCCATGCGCTTATGGGCGCCAATGCCAGCGGCAGGATTGGCCCCGACCTAACGCATCTGGCAAGCCGCCTGACTATCGGCGCGGGCGTGTTGCCCAACTCGATCGGCAATCTGGCGGGCTGGATCGCCAATTCGCAGCGAATCAAGCCGGGCAATGCCATGCCGCCGATGGCGTTGGACAGCGGAGACTTACAAGCGCTGCTGACCTATCTCGAAACGCTCAAGTAATGATGCTGAACCCAAGGGATTTGCAAGCGCTGCCGGCCTACCTCGAAACGCTCAAATAGGAGAGAAGAAGCATGGCCACCGACGCCGCCAGGCTGACTCGAATTTGGGAGACGCCGCCGAGCATCATGTCCTGGATCACCTCCGTGGACCACAAGTCGATTGGTATCCGCTATATCTATACCGCCTTCGCGATGTTCGTGTTGGCCGGGATTGGCGCCCTCACCATGCGCACCCAACTGGCGGTGCCGCGCAATACGCTGCTCAGTCCCGCGCAATACGATGAAATCTACAGCACGCACGGCACGATTATGATCTTTTTCTTCGCCACGCCGATTAGCTTCGGGATCGGCAATTTCGTGGTGCCCCTGATGATCGGTGCCCGCGACATGGCCTTTTCACGGCTCAATGCGTTCGGCTACTGGGTCTTTCTCTGCGCGGGGCTGTTCCTGATCTCCAGCCTGTTGATCGGCCAGGCGCCGGATGACGGCTGGACGTCCTACGTACCGCTAACGGGCCGGTCCTACACACCCGGCCTCAATCAGGACTACTGGTGTCTGTCGCTGATCTTTCTGGCAGTCTCCACGACGTCGGGTTCGCCCAATTTCATCATTACCATCTTTAAGATGCGCGCGCCAGGCATGTCCCTCAACCGGCTGCCGCTCTTTCTCTGGGCGATCTTGACCACGTCATTCGCGGTCATATTCGCCCTACCGGCGCTCACCACCGCGAATATCCTGCTCGAGCTCGATCGCAAGGTCGGTACCCATTTCTTCGATCCCACGCATGGCGGAGACGCACTGCTCTGGCAGCATCTATTCTGGGTGTTTGGCCACCCTGATGTCTATATCATCTTTTTGCCGGCGGTAGGCGTCGTTTCCACTCTGGTGACGACGTTCACCCATCGGCCCATCGTCGGCCACATCTACGTGGCGCTGGCCACAGTCAGCATCGGCATCATCTCCTTCGGGGTGTGGGTGCATCATATGTTCGCGGTTGGGTTGCCGAGCATCTCCAACAGCTTCTTCAGCGCCGTCAGCATGATCATCACGATCCCGAGCGGCATTCAAATCTTCGCCTGGATCGCCACTGTGCTGAAGGGCAGGCCGCGCGTCTCCGTACCTTTCCTCTGGGTTATAGGTTTTGTCTTCCTGTTCTTGATTGGCGAGGTGACCGGCGTGATGTTTGCCGCGGTGCCCTTCGACCAGCAAACTACGGACAGCTACTTCGTGGTTGCCCACTTTCATTACGTCCTGATCGGGGGTGCGGTCTTCCCCATACTCGGCGCCATCTATTACTGGTTTCCCAAAATGAGTGGGCGGATGCTCCACCATGGGTTGGGTCTGTGGACCTTCGGGTTGACCTTCCTCGGCATGAATTTGACCTTCTTTCCCATGCATATCGTCGGAATGTTGGGCATGCCCCGGCGTCAATGGACCTATGCCGCCAACGCGGGCTGGGACGCCTACAACCAGGCGGAGACGGTGGGCGCCTATATTCTGGCGCTGGGAGTTCTGCTGTACATAGTGAATGTCGCCTGGAGCCTGGGGCACGGCGAGCCGGCGGGCGATAATCCCTGGGACGCCGATACGCTGGAGTGGGCCACCAGTTCGCCGCCCCCGCCCTACAACTTCTCCAGGATCCCGATCGTGCGCGGCCTGGCGCCAATCTGGGAGCCCGCCGGGGTGGGCGGCGGGCCGGAGTTGAACGAACGGCGCGAAACCCTCGGCACCTCCGTGCTCGACGCGCGGCCACAGGGGCGAATTGTCATACCCGAGGACACCATATTGCCGCTGTTCATGGCGATCACCCTGGTGTTGATCTTCTGGGGAATCCTGGTGAGCCTACCACCGCTGATTATCGCTGGAGTCGTGGTGGCCCTCCTCACCGTGGCAGTCTGGTTCTGGCCAAGAAAGGCGGCAGGCGCATGAGCAGCATGCCCCGCACCTACGATTACGATGCGTTGCCGGTGGAGATCTCCGGCCATAAGGCGCCCGGCTGGTGGGGAATGATCCTGCTGATTGTAACCGAGGCAACCCTGTTCGCCTGCCTGCTAGCCGCATACTTCTACCTTCGAGCGGGCGCTCATACATGGCCGTTGGGCAGGCTGGAAAAGCCGAAGCTGGCGCGCCCGATCATCATGACGCTTGTCCTCCTGACCAGCAGCGGCCCCATGTGGTGGGCTGACCATTCAATCCGAAGGGGCGACCAACTCAACCTTCGAATCGGCCTGGCCTTGAGCTTCATCCTGGGGGCGCTGTTTTTGGGCCTGCAGGTCGCCGAGTATCGTGATCTGACCTTCAGGGTGACCGTCAACGCCTATAGTTCGGTCTTTCTCACCGTTACCTCCCTCCACGGCATGCACGTCATTGCCGGCCTCCTTACCACCGCCTACACCTTGGTCCGGGCCTGCCTGGGCCATTTTCGACCGGGACGGGATCTGGCAGTGCAAAATACCGCCCTCTACTGGCACTTCGTGGATATTGTGTGGCTCTTTATCTTCACCTCGTTATATCTCTCACCGCGGTTTCTCTAGGAGACGGCAAGCATGAACGGACAAGAATCCGCGGGCGGGCAGGTGGGAACGGCGCAACCACTCTCAATTCCCGAGCCCAAAGTGCGCAAGAGTCTGCTCTGGTTTGGCGTGCTTGGCCCGCCACTGGCCTGGGTTGCGCAGCTGTTTGTGGACTATTATCTGTCGTCGCTGCGCTGCGCTCCCGGTTTCACCTGGGTACGCTGGGTCGGTACTTCGGGATTTACGATATTGATTGGCGTGACAACCGTGATCGCGGCCCTGATCGCCTTCGCCGCCGGCTTCGGATCCTGGGCGACCTGGCGAAGATTGTACACGTCAATCGCGGAGACGGCGGAAGGCAAGACGGGCCGAACAGCCTTCATGGCGCTCGGGGGCATGCTTCTGAGCCTCTATTTCTTGCTGCTGATCATTGTTTCGGGCGTGCCGGACGCCATGCTGGGGTGCGCGATATGACGCCAAGCACCCTGTGGTCGTCGTGGACCTGGGATCCCGCCGTACTGCTGTGCCTGGCGCTTTGCGGTCTGAACTACGCCTGCGGGGTGCGCGGGCTGTGGCGCCGGGCGGGGGTGGGACGCGGGGTGCGCCGCCGAGACACGGCGTGCTTTGGCGCGGGCCTGGCGACCATCTTCGTGGCCCTCGATTCGCCGTTGGATGCCCTTTCGCTCAGCCTGGTGTCCGCGCACATGGTGCAGCCCCTACTGCTGATCGTGGTGGCGGCGCCGTTGCTGGCGCTCGGTCGGCCGCACATCGCGCTGCTCTGGGCGCTTCCGCCGGCCTACCGCCGAGTGCTTGGGCGCTGGTGGCGGCGTAGCGGCCTCTGCCGACCGCTCTGGCGCCTCTGTACCGCACCGCTCGTCGTTTTCCTCTTTCATACGGTCGCGCTCTGGGTATGGCACCTCCCGGTGCTCTACCAGGAGGCGGTGATGAACAACGGCGTACACGCCCTCGAGCACATCAGCTTTCTGGGCACGGCCCTCCTCCTCTGGTGGACGCTTGTTCATCCCGGAAAGTGGGGACATGGCGCGGGGGTAATCCTCGTGTTCATCACCGGCATGCAGAGCGTGGCGCTGGGCGTGCTGTTCACCTTCTCCCGAGTGCCCTGGTATCCCGTCTATTCCGGGCGGAGCACGGCCTGGGGTCTGACGCCGTTATCGGATCAACAACTGGCCGGCGTGATCATGTGGGTGCCGGCGGGCGTGATTTACCTCATCGCCGAAGGGTTTCTCTTTGTGACCTGGCTGCGAGAGATGGAGTCCGCGATGCGGGTGAGCGAAGGGGCGACGTGGCCGGTCGCCGGCCAGCCCCTACCGGCGCGAGCCGCGGGAATATCGGACATGGCCACACGGTAAGCGGGGGTACGCATGAAAGGGATGGCGGATCAACGACGACGAGGCGCGCTTCCGGCGATAGCGGCGCTACTCGCTTCGGCCATGCTCGCGGGATGCGGCGCGGCGACCGCTACCCAGCAGGTTCCGGGCGGTGATGCCGGGCGCGGCGCCACGGCCATCCAGAGCGCGGGCTGCGGCACCTGCCATATGATTTCGGGGATCGCGGGCGCCAATGGCGAGGTCGGCCCGTCGCTGTCCGGCATCGCCAACCGGGAATATATAGCGGGCAGGCTGCGCAATACTCCCGACAACCTGATCTACTGGCTGCGGTTTCCGCAAAGGGTCGATCCCGGAGTTGACATGCCGGACATGGGGCTGAGTCAGGCCGACGCGCGGGACATTGCGCAGTACCTCTACACGCTGCGCCAGGGGAGTGTCATAGGCGATGCTGTGCGCCATAGGATCGGATAGCCGGCGGCCCCTACGCCAATCGGGAATGAGCGGAGACCACGGCTGAAAGGAAACTGGGGATGGACAAGCCGGCGGATAAGCAGGAACGGGCGGCTCGGCCGAAAGGCGGAGTTTCGCGCCTGGGCTTTCTCAAAGGATCTGGAGCGGTCGTGGCGGGCGCGGGTCTAGCCGGCGTGCTCAGCGGCTGCGCTCCGTTAGGGTCGGATACGAACGGTACGGTGAGCTCTGAGACAGAGCTCTCCACTCCACAAAGCATGGAGGAACGCTATCCGGAGATCCCGGCGCCGCCGACCGCGCCGCCGCCCACAGACCTGTTGCATGTGTTCACGCCCGAAGAGGCTGCCCTGGTCGATGCCCTAACCGCGGGCATCTTCCCGGGAGACGCCGCCGATCCGGGCGCCCACGAGGCAGGCGTGGTGATTTATATCGACAACATGCTGGCCTATAACCACGGGGACACGGAGGCCACCTACCGAAAGCCGCCTTTCGCTCAAACGTACATCACTGCTTTGCCGCCCAAGGAAACGACGGTGAACGGCTATAAGGTGATCTGGGTACCCGATCGCGAAATCGGCCGCTATGGCTACCAATCGCAGCTCACCCCGTTGGAGGCCTACCGGATGGGCCTGAAAAACACGAATGGGTACGCCCTGGGGAAGTTCGGCCGGCCCTTCGTCAGCCTCAGCGCCGCCCAGAAGGATAAGATCCTGGAGGATCTGGCAAACGGCGTCGCCACCAACTTTAGCGAACCGACGGCCCAACAGTTCTTTCAGATGCTCCGCACCCATACCATTGAGGGCATGTTCAGCGACCCGCTCTATGGCGGCAATCGAAATTTGGTGGGTTGGAAGTTGGTTGGCTATCCCGGTGCGCAGCGCGCCTATACCGAGCCCGACATCAAGGACCAAAATCTCTATCGCCGCCGGAATCCGCGGAGTCTGGCCGACATGATGCCTTTCAACCCCGGTGAAAACGTCAACCCATCCGTCATTCTCCCGGTCGACGGCTCACGAAAGGTATAGGAGGACTTCGAGATGGACCACGACCAACTCCGTTACCATGTGCGACATTTGATGATGATCGACCTGGCCAAGCAGACCTGGACCTGGCGGCCCAATCCGAAGATGCCTGCGCTGCCCATCCACCGTTACGGCGCCTTCAACCCTGGGCAGGGGGTAGGCGGCTCGGCGGTTCATTGGTCCGCCGAGTGGTGGCGATTTCTGGAATCGGATTTCAAGTATCGGACCCACCACATAGAGCGCTACGGCAAGGCCAAGCTGCCCGAGGGCAGCCGGGTGAGGGATTGGCCGCTTACCTATCAGGATCTCTCGCCGTACTATGACCAAGCGGACCTCGACATGGGTGCTTCGGGCCAGGCCGGCAACCTCAAAGGACGGAAGATCCCGGGCGGGAACCCCTTCGAGGCGCCGCGCGAGATCGAATATCCGAGCCGTCCCCTGGTGATGAATCCTCTGGGCGACCTCTTTGCCGACGCGTGTCGCGAGCTGGGCTATCACCCTTTCCCCCAGCCATCCGCCATCACCTCCCATGCCTACACCGATCGTTTCGGCAACCACCGTTCCGGCTGTCTCTACTGCGGCTTCTGCACCCGTTTTGGCTGTGAGGTGGATGCCAAGGGGAGTGCCCAGAGCACGTATCTGCCCGTGGCGCTGCGCACGGGGCGTTACGAGATTCGCTCTAACTGCAGGGTGACGCGCGTCAACGTCGGCGCGGGTGGTCTGGCCACGGGCGTGACCTATGTCGACGAGCACGGTCATGAGCAGGAGCAACCAGCGGATCTGGTGTTGCTCACCGGCTACACGTTGAGCAACGTACGGATGATGCTGCTCTCACGCGATGCGCACCATACGCAGGGGATTGGCAACGATCGAGGATTGGTCGGGACCAATGCCACCTACCAGCACTGGCAAAATCCGGCCATCGGGCTCTTCCCAAACAAGCGCTTCAACCTTTTCACCGGCAACACCTCGGCCGCCAACGTGATTTATGAGTGGGACTCCGACAACTTCGATCACTCGAACCTCGACTTTATCGGGGGCGCCCTGATCATGGCCGGTCTCGGCGAGTTAGATCCCCTCAACGTAGCAGGTGGCCTGCCCATCGGCACCGACAGCTCCTCGCCGACCAGCTCCTCCCCTCTGGGCGAGCCAACCTGGGGCAAGGCTTACAAGCAGCGGGTCAAGCAGTGGGACAGCGTTGCCTCGCTCACCATGGAAGGCGAGAGTCTACCGTACGACGACCAGTTCTTCGACCTGGATCCCAACTATCGTGACGATCTGGGCCTGCCGCTGTTGCGCATCACCTTTGATTGGCATCCCAATGACGACAATATGTATCGCTTTCTGGCCCAGAAGTGTAAGGGGATCATGCGGCAAATGGGGCCGGCTCAGATGTACTTCAAGGGAGACGAAGGCGGCTTCGAGGTGCATTCCTATCAAAGCACTCATATGACCGGCGGCGCCATCATGGGTACCGATGCCGGCAATTCAGTGACGAACAAGTACGGCCAGGTCTGGGACACTCCCAACGTGTTCGTTACCGGAGCGGCACTGTTCCCCCAGAATCCCGGCGCCAATCCAACCGGCACCATCACTCCGGTCACCTATTTTGCCGGTGACGCGATCGTCAATCAGTATATGAAGCATCCAGGGCGAGTGATCGGCTGAAAGGAGCTCCTATGAAAGCTAGGGCAATCCAAGCGCTGGTGCTGTGCGCCCTGGTGGCCGTCACGGCGCGGCAGGACCAACCAAGGGCGTCGGCGGCGCCCGCAAGAGGGCCAAATCCGGCGGACTACGCGGCGGCCCTAATGGCGCAGCAAAACGGCAGCGGCGCCGCCGGCGCCGTGGCCCTGTTACCGGGATTGGGCGCGGTCACGGTGGCCATGGCCGTCGCCGGCCTTATCCCGAACAGCACGTATTAGGCGCAAATCCTGTCGGGCGGTACGTGCGGCGGGCAAGGCTCGGTTGCTTTCCACCTCACGGCCTTAAAGGCCGACAGTGCCGGCGAAGCGATGGCCTTTAGCACCATCCACAGTGGAGCCGTACCAGCCGTTGGGTACTTCGTGAATGTGCTCTCCACCAAACCACAGGTGATGCCCATCGCCTGCGGTAATCTCAAACCGCCCGATGTGGCCGTGGCGCTCAAAGCGGTGAACGGCAGCAAGGTCAAGGCCACGGCGCTAATCACCTTGCATGCGCCGGTGGCGGGTGCCACCACTCAACTTGGCACACAGGTGCTGGTGTATGCCACCGGGCTGCAGCCCAAGACGCCGCAAGCAAACCATATTCACGCCGGACTGTGCGGCAAGCCGAGTCCGGTGAGCTACCCATTGCTGACCCTGGTACCCGATGCCCAGGGTCGTACGGTAGCGGGCACCGGTATAACCGACATCGTGCCTACGACCGGCGTGTCCATCCACATCCACGACAACACGTTTAAGACGGTGGCGTGCGGGGACCTCAGCCCCTAATAAAGAATCTCCTAAGTTATGCGATCGAACTGGGGCGGGTCATTCCGCTAGGTAATGGAGAAGGAGCGCCTCCAACTCCGCCAGGTCAAAGGGCTTATGCAGGATAGCATCGGCCCCGGCGGCCTGAGCGATCTTCATACCTGCCGCGGTCATCAGGATCACGGGCGGCATGGGCCGATTCGTGTCGGCCTTTGCCTCGGCCCGGAGCGCGGCAATAAGCCCCTCGCCGTCCAAGCGGGGCAGCATCAGATCGGTAATGACGAGGGCGGGCCAGCGCTCCCTGGCCAACTCAAGGGCGTCCAGCCCATGCCGTGCTACATAGGGCAGATGGTCTGCGTCCGCCACCACCTCGGCCACCACCTGGGCAATGGACCGCTCATCCTCGACGATGAGCACGAGACGTCTGGCCGCTGTCTCGTTCCCGGCCTTCTTTGGCCGATTATCCAAAGGCGTGCTCATGGGTCTGCCTCGCCGGCAACGGAATCGAAGTGTTGTTGTGCGACCGCGATATCCTTCGCGGCATCCATGTGCCCTTGACGCACCTGGATATCGCCTAGAGGTTCAATCAACAAGTCATGCGCGTCCGTGTCGTGTGCCGCGGAGCGCATCTTGAGCACAGTGAGCGTGGGTCGAAGCTCGGCGCTCTCGCCGCGCCGTCGAAGCAACAAAACGTTATCCGCTATCATCGATGCCGAATCCATTCTATAGTCAGCGCTGTCGGTCACCGCGCGGCTGGTCTCCTTGATCGCCCATGTGGTGACACCGCGATCCCGCAAGGTAATCACCAGCGCGGTGAGAAACTCATCCAGCCGGCGCGCGTCACCACTCACCCGAAGAGCGCGCTCCAGCTCTTCCATGCTATCTATGACCAACCGGCGCGCCCCGCTCTGGGTCAGCGCGGTCAACAAGTACTCGGCCACCGCGTCCGGGTCGAGTTCCACGGCCGGCCAGAGGAGCATGGTGAGCAGGCCGTCCGGCCCCACCGCGTCGCGCAGGGCATTACCGGCGCCGAAAAGGTCGGCTTGGCGCATCAATTGTTCGGCCGTGTCGCGGAAGCTGAGAAAGGTTACCGGCTCCCCGGCCAGAACCCCGGCCAGGGCAAATCGCAGGCCAAGCAGGGTCTTCCCAGTGGCCGCGCCGCCCACGAGCAGAGTGGTGGTGGCGCGCTCGAGGCCACCGCCGAGTAGCGCATCGAGGGTGGGAATCTCGAACTGGGCAGGCGGTTCCGGTTGCCGCGCGGGCGACAGGTCGGTTACCTGAGTGGGAGCGGGCACGGAAATTTCGGCCTCCAGGCGGGGATAGACGATCATGCCGGCGGTATTCATGGTCATGCCATGTAGACCGGGCAACCCGGGCCGCCCACGCAGTTTGATCACCTCGATGGCGCGCTGCCGACGCACCCCATTCAGGGCAAAATGCAGGCCCACGATCACGTCGGCGGTGGTGGCCTCGGGAAATAGGGAAGGATCACCCGGATTGGCCTCGCTGGTAATGACCGTAGTGATCTCACGCATACTGAGCGTACTGCCGACGCGGTAGAGGAACTGACGCGCCGTCTGAGGATGAGGATCAAGCCCACGCACGCCGCTGAAGCCGTCGAGTACCACCAAGCCGACCTGCTCTTGCCGCGTGAGGGCGAGCAGTTCGTCGGCAGTGGCGTTCAGGCCATGGGGAAGGAATTGCTCGAGGCTCACAATTTTAAGGGTTCCGCCGATCAGGGCCTCATCGAAGAACGTATAGGTACGGAGGTGGGACACGAGCTTGCCGGTGGGCTCCGACAGCGCGGTGAGAATAAGCACTCGTCTGCCGGTCGCCGCGGCATGAAAGGCCACCTGGGTGGCCAGGGTCGTTTTACCGCTGCCGGGCGGACCGACGACCATAATCAGTGAACCACGGGGGATACCGCCACCCAGAATCAGGTCGAGATTGGGGATGCCTGACGAGTCATCGGGTGGACCTCCTAACCTATGGCCCTGATGCGGCTCTCCCATCCGTCGCCATCCTCTACTTTTTGCTGTCTTACACGGTTCTTACGGGCGAATTATGAGATCATTGCAAGATAGTGCAATATTCGCGACCTCGTGTAGGATACTGTTCCGGTTCCCGACGGGTTCGGTCTCCGCGATGTCATTAGAATTAGTGTAGACTGAGCGCTGCTTGAGTGTGCGTGTGTTCCAAGGCGGTGATTCGAGCGGTGTACTTCTTAAGGCGAGCGGCGCAAACGACTCCCTGTTCCGACGCGAACTCATATGGAACGGTACGTTACTGGGAGAGGGCCGAAACTCTGGTCGCGTACCGCTCGTTTCCCTATTCTATGCTTTCTGCCTTCAATTGGTGTATCGGAAAGGGAGAGTGATGCGAGGAGGAGCAGCGAGCCCTGACCTTGACGTGCGCTACGAGGGCGCCGACGTTCGTAACTTCGAGGCGGGTCTGAAGCGTGAGTGGCTGGTAACCAACGGGCTGGGCGGTTACGCTTCCGGCACCGTACTCGGCATGGACACCCGCCAATATCACGCCCTCCTGGTGGCCGCCCTTGCGCCGCCGGTGCGACGCATGGCGCTCCTGGTTCGCCTCAATGAGGCCGTGAGCATTGACGATGACACTATGGAATTGATGACCGCTGAGTATGGCGACGGCACCATCTTTCCCGAGGGCTACCACTTTATCGAGTCTTTCGCTATGGAGGGCGGCTTGCCGACCTGGACGTTCCGGATCGGTAACGGTTTGCTGCGACGCGTCATCTGGATGGTGCCGGGCCACAATGTGACTGTGGTGCGCTACAAGCTGGCCGTGGGCGGCGAGCCAGTCAACCTTGCCCTCCGGCCTCTGTGCGCGGCCCGCGACCATCATTCCGTACAGCGGGCTGATCGGAGTCCTGGTTGGTCCGTGGACGCGATTCGTGACGAGGTCGTCGTACGGGCGGGTGCGGGGCTCCCGCCACTCTGGCTTCGGGCGCCGGGCGCCGCGTTTCTTCCCGCCGGCGACTGGTACTGGCGCATCCTCCTGCGGGAGGAGCGGGCACGGGGCTACGATCACATCGAGGATCTGTTTCAGCCCGGCACGTTCCGCGTCACGCTCCGTCCCGGCCGATCGTTTACTTTTATTGCCTCGGCCGAGGAACCGACGGACCAGTTTCCCGATCCGGACGGCGCGCTGGCACGCCACCGGTCAACCTACGCTCGTCATGCGCCGGCCAAGCCCACGGGACGCCGCGTGGATCTTCTGGCCGCCGCCCTGGCCGAAGCGGCGAATCAATTTATCGTGCCGCGTACCCCAACGGGAGCCGACGAGCCGATCGGCACCAGCCTGATCGCCGGCTACCACTGGTTTACGGACTATATACGCGACGCGTTGATAGCCCTGCCCGGCATACTGTTGGGAAACGGCAGAGTACACGAAGCGGCGGCATTGCTTCGCTTATCGCTGGCCCGCATCCAGGATGGATTAATTCCCAGCCAATTTCCCGAGTACGGCGATACTCCGGTCTACGATGCGGTGGATGCCGGCCTGCTCCTCTTCCCGGCCGTACGTAGCGTCCTTCACGCCGGCGCCGATCGATCGCTGTTGACGGAGTTCTATCCAGGGCTGCGGGAAATAGCGCGGCGGTACGCAGCGGGAACGCGGCACGGCATCGGCATGGATCCGCGCGATGGACTGCTGCGTGCCGGCGAACACCGGGAGGGGAGCGCACCCACCCACCTGACCTGGATGAACGCCCACCACGGTGACCACGTCTTTACGCCACGCATCGGCAAGCCCGTGGAAGTGAATGCGCTGTGGATCGCGGCCCTGGTTTTGATGACCGCGTGGGCGCCGGAGGTGGGCGACGACCCCGCGCCCTATCAGGGGATGCTGGAGCTAGGCAGAATCTCGTTCGCGGAGCGATTCTGGTATGAGGAGGGCGGTTACCTGTACGACGTGATCGACGGGCCGGCGGGCCATGATGCGAGCCTCCGTCCCAATCAGTTGTTCGCTCTGAGCCTGTTTCCGGCCCTCATCACCGCGGAGCGAGCCGAAAGGGCGCTTTCCGCCGTGGAGGAACAGTTACTTACACCCTATGGGCCGCGCTCGCTCGCCCCCACTCACGGACGGTATATTGGCCAATGCGTCGGTGACCAGGAGGCTCGCGATCGCGCATTCCATCAGGGAACGGTATGGCCCTGGCTGCTCGGCGCCTACGTTGACGCTCACCACCAAGTACGAGGCAGGCTTCCCGATCTGGACCTACTGCTCGACCCTTTTGTCGAACATCTTCGCGAGGCGGGACTGGGAACGGTGAGCCAGATCTTCGACGGTGACGCACCGCATACGCCACGCGGCGCCATTGCCCAGGCATGGAGCGTAGCCGAACTGCTGCGCCTGGCGCGCCTCGCCCAGCAGTGAGGGTGCCCACAAGTTCAGGCCCGCCGCGCCTCGTGTTCCCCGGCCTCGTTCTCGGGCAAGGCGATAGTGAGGGCACGACGGTTATAGACGATAGACTGCACGCCGGTGAGAACGGAGAGATTATCGAGCATGGTGGCCAGATTCGCGTTGCCGGGTGCTCGTACCGCCAGATACAACCTGTCTTCGCCGTCGGGGCCGCCCGGCTGTAAGCGGAGGGCCTGCAAATCCACGCCGGCCGCATCCACGGTCATGGCCACGGCGCTGACCGCATGCTTGCCGTTGAGCAGTTCCACGGTAATGGTATGCACGCGCTTGTGGAGGAAGAGTTTACGTTCCAGGATGCGCATGACTACAAGCACCACCAGCAGCAAGACCGTCGCGGCAACCGCTACGCTGTAAAGACCGCCTCCCACCGCCAGGCCCAGCCCCGCCACGGCCCAGACGCTGGCGGCCGTGGTCAGGCCGCGCACCGCATCCTTACGCAGAATGATCGTGCCGGCCCCAAGAAAGCCGATGCCGCTTACTACCTGGGCGGCGAGCCGCGACGGGTCCAGGATGACCGTGTGGCCGGGAGTGATCGCGTCGCTGAAGCCGAATGCGGAGACGATCATCATTAAGCACGAGCCCACGGCGACCAGGGTATGCGTCCTCAGGCCGGCGTTGCGCTCCAGCCGTTCCCGCTCAAGGCCGATCACCGCGCCCAGCAAGGCGGCCATTGCCAGGCGCGCGATCATCTCACCAGTACTGATCATCGTCGCTCACCCCTCGGCTTCATAGGCGGAGCAATCAGGAAGCATTCTATCGGATATTTAGTGTAGCACACATTAAGTTAAATGTGGGTGCGTGTCAAGTCACGGAGCAAACTGGACGGTTGGGGGCCGGCTAGGCGTCGGTGGTGGTCCTGCCGCTGTACCATGGGCGAATGGTAGATAGTGGTTGGCGAGGGAGCGTGAGGCCGGCGATGAATGAACAAAAACTTGCCTGGGGCATCCTGGGCACCGGATATATCGCGGGCGTGTTCGCCCAGGGGGTGCGGGGCTCCGAGACTGGCCGGCTCGCGGCGGTTGGCAGCAGACAAACCGACACGGCGGCCGCCTTTGCCCGGCGCTTCGGCATTCCCACACGCCATAGCAGCTACGAGGCGCTCCTCGCCGATGAGGAGGTGGGCGCGGTCTACATCGCGGTCCCCCATCCTTCCCATGCCGAGTGGACCATTAAGGCTGCCGAGGCGGGCAAGCATGTGCTCTGCGAGAAGCCGTTGACCGTAAACCAGGCTCAGTCGATGGCGGCGATCGAAGCGGCTAGGCGGGCCGACGTCTTTCTCATGGAAGCCTTCATGTATCGATGCCATCCGCAAACCGTGGCGTTGGCGCGCTTAATCCGGGACGGCGCCATCGGAGAAGTAAGGATGATTTTCGCCGAGTTCAGCTTCTCGTCCGATGAGGCGGCCGAGGGCAGGCTGTTCGAGCGGGAGTTCGCGGGGGGCGGCATCCTGGATGTTGGTTGCTACCCGATGTCGATGGCCAGGCTAATCGCCGGCGTCGCCACGGGCAAAGCCTTCGCGGAACCGCTGGAACTGAAGGGGGTGGGCAGGATAGGGCGCACCGGAGTTGACGACTATGCGGCTGCCTCGCTGACCTTCCCAGGCGGTATCGTAGCCCAGCTTGCCACGGGGATTCGGGCGCATGGCGAAAATGTCGCGCGCATTGTCGGCGCCACGGGCACGCTTCTCGTGCCGGACCCCTGGATGCCCGGTATCGGCGGCGGCACGACCAGGATTCTGCTGCATCGGCACAAGGATAATGCGCGCCAGGAGATCGTCATCGACGCGCCCAAGGGACTCTACACGTATGAGGCAGATACGGTAGCCGCGCACATCGGGGAGCGGCAAGCGCCGGCGATGACGTGGGACGACACGCTGGGCAACATGGCGGCGCTTGACCGGTGGCGGGCCGAAATTAAGCTAAATTATGACTTCGAGCAACCGGGAGCAGTTCTGCCGGTGTCCGGACGGCCGCTCGCGGTGCGGACCAAGGAGCCGATGCCGACGGCGTCCCTGGCCGGTATTGATAAACCGTTGTCGCGACTCGTGCTCGGGGTGGACAACCAGCGCACCATGGCGCAGGCCGCCGTGATGTTCGACGACTTTTTCGAGCGGGGCGGCACCTGCTTTGACACGGCTTACATCTATTTGGGCGGGCTGAGCGAGCGCCTGCTTGGACACTGGCTGACCAGCCGCGCGGTCAGAGAGCAGGTGGTCGTGCTGGACAAGGGGGCGCACACGCCGCATTGCAATCCCGAGCAACTTACGCGACAGCTGCATGAGAGTCTGGAGCGCTTGCAAACCGACTACCTGGATATTTACATGATGCACCGCGATAATCCCGAGGTTCCGGTCGGTGAGTTCATCGACGTACTGAACGAGCACCAGCGGGCAGGACGCTTCCGCCTCTTCGGCGTCTCCAACTGGTCCATTGCGCGTATAGAGGAGGCCCAGCGGTATGCGGAAATGCATGGGCTGCGCGGCATATCCGCCGTGAGCAACAATGTGAGCCTGGCGGAAATGGTGGAAGCACCCTGGGCGGGTTGCCTGTCTTCGTCGGATGCTCAGTCCCTGGCCTGGTTCGAGCGGACCGCCATGCCGCTCTTTCCCTGGTCCAGCCAGGCCAGAGGATTCTTCGCGGGGGCGGCGAGGGCGGACGATCGTGCCGATCCCGAGCTGGCGCGTTGCTGGTATAGCCCCGACAACTTCGCGCGGCTGGAGCGCGCCCGACAGCTTGCCGAGGAGCGAGGCGTGCTGCCGATTAACATCGCGCTGGCCTACGTGCTGAACCTGCCGTTCCCCACCTTTCCCCTGATTGGCCCGCGTACCGTACATGAACTCAGTATTGCGACGAAAGCACTCGATGTGGAGCTTTCGCCCGAAGAGATGCGTTGGTTGCGGGAGGGAGAAAGGTAGGGTACCCTACGCCGATAGTCGCGGCTTTAGTCCTTACCTCGCTCGGTAGGGGGTGGATCCTGAAGCACAGATGAACAGATTTAACAGATGACACAGAACCCGCCCCTGAAGCAGGATGAGGATGACACGAGGATGGTGCGCCTGCAGGAACATTTTCCAGGTACGTCTCATCCATAGAGTCGGATTCTGTGTAATCGGTACCATGTGTTCATCTGTGCTTCAGGATGCGCGCATCCAGGGTCGCTCGGGAAATCCGTCAGTGGGTCGGCATCGGCGCAAGCACCGGCGCGGCGGCCGCGCTTAATTCCACGGGTTCGGCCTCGCCCACGTAACCCAGGCATCGGGTCGGCTGGACGTGCAGTTCCTGACCGGCAGCCACCGGATGCTCTTTAGGCAGAAACACTTTTACCGTCTGGCCGGCGGGAAGGATCAGATCCACCTGGCGGAAATGGCCGAGGTCCATCACAACGTCGATGCGCCCGCGCATTCCTTGGGCTGATTCGTCCGTCACGGGCCGTAGATCCTCAGGCCGGATTGCCACGCGTACGGTCTGCCCGTCCGGCCAATCCGCCCCATCGGCGGCAAACGGCATCCCGGCCACGTCCACGGTACGGGTGGCCCGTCGATAGGTGCCGTCGAGCATGTTCATGGTGCCAATGAAATCGGCAACAAACAGGGTGCGCGGCCGGGCATAGATCCAACTAGGCGTGTCGATCTGCTCAAGGACGCCTTTACTCATGACAGCGATGCGGTCGGCGATGGACAGTGCCTCCTCCTGGTCGTGGGTAACGAAAATGGAGGTGATCCCAGTGCGCCGTTGAATCCGCTTGATTTCCTCCCGCATGCGCACCCGCAGCCTGGCATCGAGGTTGGAGAGCGGCTCGTCGAGCAACAGCACTTTGGGTTCCAGGACCAGGGCGCGGGCCAGCGCGATGCGCTGCTGTTCGCCGCCGGAGAGCTGATTGGGATAGCGCCGCGCCGCGTCGGGCAGACCGACCATTTCCAGGGCTTCACCGACCTTAGCGGCTATTTGCCCCTTGGGCATCCGACGCAACTTCAGACCAAATGCCACGTTGTCGAATACCCGCATGTGCGGCCACAGGGTGTACTTCTGGAACACCATGGCGGTTGGGCGCTTGTTGGGGGGCGTCGTGGCTACCGAGCGGCCATCAATGGTAATGTCGCCGCCATGCAGCGACTCGAAGCCGCCGATCATTCGCAAGGTAGTGGACTTTCCGCAGCCCGAGGGGCCAAGAATGCAGAGCAACTCTCCGCTGGCTACGGTAAAGGAGACGCTCTTGACGGCCTGGACCGCGCCATAGAACTTAACCAGGTTGCGTAGGGCCAACTCTGCCATGCTAGGTTGCTCCCAGAATCCGAATGCCGCGCCCTCGCGCCAGAAACTGGGCTACAGCCAGCAAGAGCAGCGAGGGGACGGAAAGCATCAGGGCGAACACGGCGCCTTCCGGTTGAGCGTAAGAGTTGACGGCATTGTACATTATCAGCGGCATGGTCACGTGATCGGGCAGACCGACCAGCAGCGTACCTTGCGATTCGTCCAGGGCCGCCACGAACGAGAGCAGCATGGCCACGGCGATGGCGGGGGCGGCCAGGGGCAAAGTGATGCGGACGAACGTGCCGAAGCGCGAGGCACCGGCATCCAGAGCGGCCTCCTCCAGGCTGCGATCGATGTTCTGGAAGGCCGTGGCCGGAATCCAGATCATAAAGACCAGGGTTTCGAGCAACTGGATCAGGACGATGCCCTGCACCGTGTCGTTGAAATTGATTTGATAGAACACGGTGAGGATGGTTACGTAGAGACCAAACTTGGGAAATGCGTTGGCGGCCAGAAAGGCCAGCAATAACGGTTGCCGCCCCGCGAAACGGAATCGGGCGAAGGCGTAGGCGGCGGGGAGGCAAATCACCGTGGAGAGCAGCATCACGATGGTAGCGGTTTGCAAGCTGAGCACGATCGAATCAGTGATGCCGCTCAGGCCCCATACGGCGGGCCACCACTTCACCGACCATATTTGAGGCAATAGGCTGGTGCCGGTCCACTCCCCGGCGAACGCCCAGATGCTCATGACGATCAGCGGACCGAGGATAAAGATCGCCAGAGCGAGCAAGGCCACCCACTTGAAGATGAGGAACAGCGCGTGCAGCGTCGTATCACGTCCTGATAGCCCGGACCAGCGGCTCGGGGCGCCGCGCGGCTCGACCGCTGCTTCCGCCGCCATGGATACCTCCGCCACGCTGCTCATCGGCGTCGCTGCCGAACCATGACCGCGACGTAGAGCATACCTACGAGAGCCGCGAATACGAAAGTCAGCACCGCCTCGGCTTCGGCGATGACCAAGCGCTGTTGGGTGATATTGTCGTTCATGGCCGGACCAAGCATTTGGGGCAGGGTAGGACCAACCAGAGCCGGGATATTGTAGCTGCCCATGATGCCGATAAAGGCCAGAATGAAGGCGACCAGAAACTGGCGCATGGTGAGGGGAAAGAGGATCGTAGTGAACACGCGAGGCAGGCCGGCCCCCACGTCGCGGGCGCTTTCGACGAGCGCGTTGTCGATCTCGCCCAGTCCGGCGCCTAAAAGCAACGTAGTAATGGGAATATTATTCCAGACCTGGGCCATGACGATACCGGTCGTATTGTCGATCAACTGCGGGTACCTGCCGTGAAACACAGTCTGCTCCAGATGCAAGTTCTGCAACACGACGTCCAGGAAATTCCCTTGCTGATAGAACGAGATGAAGGCATAGGCCGAGATTATCGTGGGAATGAACAGAGGAATCAAGGAAAGACTGCGAAAGAACCCCGGCAGTTTCCCCTTACCGAAACGCAAGTACATGGCCAGGGGATAGCAGAGAATGAACAGCGCCACGAGGGTGGTCAGGGTCACCTGAATGGTGTAGACGATGGCCTTGCGATCGAGCCGATATTCCGCGCTGGTAAAGAGCTGCTTATAGATTTCCAGACTAAGCGGATGGGAGACTTGCTCGGTGCCGCTGGACCCGACGACGAGGACGGTGGTGAGCGTGTCCCAGATTGACTTGAGCGCCGGATACACGATGAGCAGGAGCAGGACGAGGACAGGAGGCGAGATCAGGCTATAGCCGAGTGCGTGATCGCGCAACCAGGCGGAGTGGGGGGGGCGCGGCGGCCCCCCAAACAGGACCGGGCACCAGGACGCGGGCCCGCCCGTGAGTTTGGTGTGATTGTTTGGGGGTAGTTGGGCCTGGAAAGACGCGGG
>JAICHN010000009.1 GCA_025924845.1 Chloroflexota bacterium
AGGGCACGGTTCGCGTCGTCGTGCTCCAGGAACGGGATCATGGCCGTTGCCACCGAGACGATCTGCCGCGGCGACACGTCCATAAAATCAACGTGCTGCGCGATTTCCTCGACGAACTTGTCGCCGTGGCGGGCCGTGATGCGATCCGATACGAAATGCCCATCCGGGGTGAGCGGAACGTTGGCCTGCGCTACGACGTACTGTTCCTCCTCGTCGGCCGTGAGATAGAGCACATCCTCACTGACCACCGGCTTTACCCGCACCAGGCGAGACGGCGCCGCCGCCAGGATGGCCAGCGCGGCCTCACTGGCCTTCTCGCCCTTGTCGACCAGCACCTCGCCGGTTGATTCGTCCACGATCGGCTCGTCGAGCGTATGGCCCGCCAGCGCCGGATCGTTGGTCGCCACCAGCTTGATCACCTTCCGATAGGGCGTCTCCATGAAACCGTAGGCATTCGGCATGGAATACGTAGCGAGCGAGCCGATCAGCCCAATGTTCGGGCCTTCCGGCGTTTCAATAGGGCAGACCCGGCCATAGTGGGAAGGGTGGACGTCGCGAACATCAAACCCGGCCCGGTCACGGCTCAAGCCGCCGGGACCGAGAGCGCTGAGGCGCCGCTTATGAGTCAACTCGGCCAGGGGATTGGTCTGGTCCATGAACTGGCTGAGCTGGCTACCCCCGAAGAACTCCTTCACCGCCGCCACGACCGGGCGGATATTGATCAGAGCGCTCGGTGTAGTGTTGGTGGCATCCTGAATGGTCATGCGCTCTTTGACCACGCGCTCCATACGCAAGAGGCCGATCCGGAACTGATTCTGCAGCAACTCACCCACGGCACGTACACGTCGATTGCCCAGATGGTCGATATCATCCGGACGAGCCGTACCGCTTGGGCTATCCACTGAATTGTTCAACTCGATCAAGCGCCGCACGATCAGCGCCAGATCCTCCTTGGTGAGGGTGCGCTCCACGTTCTCGCGCGATTCGCCCAGCCGCTTATTCAATTTGTAGCGGCCGACGCGCCCCAGGTCGTAGCGCCGCGGATTGAAGAACAGCTGCTGAATCAACGAGGCGGCGTTATCGCGCGTGGGCGGATCGCCCGGCCGCAGCTTCTTATACATCTCAATCAGGGCGCCTTCTTCCGTGGTGGTGGCGTCCTTGGCTAAAGTATCCTTGATATAGTGGCGATCAGGATTGTTGTCTACATCCTCGAACATCGTTTCGAGCTCCGGCCCGAAGCCGATGGCGCGCAACAAAGTAGTGACCGGAATTTTTCGCTTCCGGTCCACCTTCACGGTAAGCAGATTCTTGTTACTGGTTTCGAACTCGAGCCAGGCGCCGCGATTTGGAATCACTTTCGCCATAAACAGGGGACGTCCCGAGCTGGGATCCATATCGCGTGTAAAATAGACGCCGGGTGAACGGACAAGTTGGCTGACCACTACCCGCTCGGAGCCGTTGATGATAAAGGTACCTTGCGGCGTCATGAGCGGAAAATCGCCCATGAAAATAGTCTTCTCGATCAGTTCGCCGGTCTCTCTGATTTGCAGGGTAGCCCGCACATTGAGCGGCGCCGCGTAGGTAAGATCGAGATCGCGGCACTGGGCCGCGGTATACTTGGGCTTACCGAACGGTTCGTCCGGTACGGAGAACTGCAGCTCCATCTTCTGGGAGTAATCCTGGATCGGATTGATCTCGTCGAAGAGCTCTCTGAGGCCCTCAGTTTGGAACCACTGGAAAGAGCGCAATTGCACCTGAATGAGGTTCGGCATCGGGAGCGTTTCCCGCGTGCGTGCGAAAGTGCGCCGGCTATTCCGCTGGGGCTCGGAGATCGCGAGTGCCATAGGGGTGTCCTCTCCTTCACTCGAGGAACGTGGATAGGTGGTAGTTGCCGTGCCAAGGGGCAGCGCTAGCCCTCCCTTTCAACCCGGCAACAAGGGAGTATACCATGCCCAACTCACCAGCGCAAGGGGTTTTCAAATATTAAAGCAGATCAACCCGCCGTGGCGAGGCCAACCGCCGGTGCGCCCACCGCGCGGCTCGCGCCCGTGAACTGACTGTTGTAGAGATCCGCGTAGAAGCCTCCCCTCGCCAGCAGTTCCCAGTGCGTACCCTGTTCGATTATGCTGCCCTGGTTCATGACCAGGATGAGATCGGCGTCGCGGATCGTGGAAAGACGGTGGGCGATCACGAAGCTGGTCCTTCCCTTCATCAGGGTGCCCATCGCTTTCTGAATTAACACCTCGGTCCGCGAATCGACGTTGCTGGTTGCTTCATCGAGAATAAGCACGGCGGGATCGGCCAGAATGGCGCGTGCAATAGTGAGCAGCTGCTTCTGGCCCTGGGAGATATTAGAGGCTTCCTCGTTGAGTACGGTATCGTAGCCGGCGGGGAGCGTGCGAATGAAATGATCGGCGTGCGCCGCCGTCGCAGCCTCGACAATGTCATGCTCGGACGCTCCGGCGCGTCCGTACGCAATGTTGTCGCGGATGGTGCCGTTGAATAGCCAGGTATCTTGCAGCACCATACCGAAAAGACTTCGCAAAGCGCCGCGTTTGAGATCACGGATATCGACCCCGTCAACCAGGATCCGCCCGCCGGCGACCTCATAGAACCGCATCAGCAGATTTACCAGGGTGGTCTTCCCCGCCCCGGTTGGGCCAACGATGGCGATCGTCTGCCCCTGCTTCACGCTGATCGTCATGTCATCGATGAGCGGCGTGTCGTCCTTATAACGGAAATTGACGTGCTCGAACGCCACATCGCCACGCGGATGTCCCAACACCAGGGCGGTCGCGCTATCCGGCGTTTCCTCCACCTCGTCCAGCAGTTCGAACACTCGCTCGGCCGAGGCAATGGTCGATTGGATGACGTTGGCGATATTCGCGGTCTGCACGATGGGCATGGTGAATTGCCGCGAGTATTGGATGAACGCCTGCACATCGCCGATCGCGATCCGCCCTTTGGCAACCATGATTCCGCCCGCCACGCTGACCAATACATAACCCAGATTGCTGACGAAGTTCATGAGCGGCATGATGATCCCGGACATGAACTGCGCCTTCCAGCCCGCGTCGTACAGTCGTTCATTCACCTCGTTAAAGCGGGCGACTGATTCATCCTCGTGCCCAAAAGCCTTGACTATGGTATGACCCGTGTACATTTCCTCGACGTGGCCGTTTAGGGCTCCCAGTTCCTTTTGTTGCGCGGCGAAATACACCTGCGACCGCTTGGCTACAAGCGTGGTGACCAGGATATACAGTGGCAGGGTAACAAGCACGATCACGGTCAGGAGCGGGCTGATCGTCAGCATCATGACCACCACCCCGACGATTGAGGCCACCGAGGTAATAAGCTGTGTCAGACTCTGCTGTAACGTCGTGGCGATGTTGTCCACGTCGTTGGTCATTCTGCTCAAAATCTCGCCATGGGTCCGCGCGTCAAAGAACTGCAAAGGCAGGCGGGACAGCTTGCTTTCCACGTCCCTCCGCAAATCGCGAACCGTCCGCTGCGCCACGCCGGCCATGACGTACTGCTGGGCATAGCTGAAAAGCGCGCTGATCAGATACAGCCCGATCAGAACGAACACGATGTTCCCGATATAGCCGAAGTCCACGCCCGGCCCCGACTGGTGGTGCCCACCGCCGGTGAACCTGGCGATGGTGCCCTCGAATATCTTCGTAGTGGCGAGGCCCATGATCTTGGGACTGACGATACTGAACACCGTACTGATCAACGCGAACACCAGTACGGCAAGCAACTTGACCCGATGCGGCGCCAGGTAGGTCAGTAAGCGGCGTAAGGTCCGCTTGAAGTTCTTGGCCTTCTCGGGCGGTCGACCCATCGCTCCCCAGGCGCCCCCGCCCATGCCGCCCGGTCGCTGCGCCGACCGTTGCACCATCATGCGATCTCCTCCTCGGCCAACTGCGAGGAGACAATCTCCCGATATATCGCGCTGGTTTTCATCAGTTCTCGGTGCTTGCCCATGCCCGCGATCCGTCCCTCATCAAGGACGATGATTCGATCGGCGTCCATAATGGTGGCGACGCGCTGCGCGATGATCAGCACGGTGGCCTCCGCCGTCTCCTCTCGAAGCGCGGCGCGCAACCGAGCATCGGTTCTGAAGTCCAGGGCCGAGAAGCTGTCGTCAAAAAGGTAGATCTCGGGCCGACGCACCAGGGCGCGGGCAATCGCCAATCGCTGCTTCTGGCCGCCCGAAACGTTGATTCCTCCCTGAGCGATCCAGGACTCGAGACCGTCATCCATGCCGGCGATAAACTCGGTAGCCTGGGCCGTCGCCGCCGCCCGGAGCAAGGCGGACTGATCGGCCGCCGCGTTGCCGTAACGGAGGTTATCGGCAATCGTACCGGTAAAGAGTATGGTCTTCTGAGGGACGAAACCCATCTTCGCGCGCAAGGTTTCCTGGGACATCTCTCGGATGTCCACCCCGTCGACCAGTATGCTGCCCGCTTCGATGTCGTAGAACCGCAAGAGGAGATTGACCAGGGTCGATTTTCCCGCGCCCGTGCCGCCGATGATCGCCGTCACCTCACCCGGCCCCACCGCGAAGGAGATGTCACTTACCGCGGGCTGCTCCGCCCCTGGATAGCGAAACGTGACGTGCCTAAATTCTACATGGCCGCGGGCCGCACCCGGATGAAGAGCCTGATCGGGGTCATTGATGTCGGGAACCGTATCCAGCACCTCATTAATTCTGGACGCCGCCGCCGCCGCACGTGGCACCATGACGAACATCATAGACAGCATCAGCATGGCGAACATGATCTGCGTGGCATACTGCGTGAAAGCGATCAGGGATCCAACCTGCATGTCGCCATGGTCGATACGCACCGCCCCAAACCAGATGATCGCCACGCTGGTGAGGTTCATGACCAGAATCAACACGGGCATCAAGGCGGCAACGATCTGGTTGGCTCGCACAGCATTCGCCGTCAAGTCGTCGTTGGCCTCCCCGAAGCGCCGCCGCTCCCGCTCGACCTGATTGAAGGCGCGGACCACGCGGATGCCGGTCAGTCCTTCCCGCAGAACCAGATTAAGCTTATCGATCTTGATCTGCATGAGGCGGAAGAGGGGCACCGCGCGGCGGGCGATCAGCACGATGGCCAGAACGAGAATCGGAATCGCCACCGCAAGGACGAGTGTTAGAGGGCGATCCATGGAATAGGCCATAATAATGCCGCCAATTGCCAGCATCGGCGCGCTAATCATCATGCTCAGGATCATGACGGTGACCATCTGCACCTGAGTCACGTCGTTGGTCGTTCTGGTGATCAGCGTGGCCGTGCCGAAACGATCGAACTCATGAAGTGAAAAGCTCTCGACCCTTGTAAACAGTTCACGGCGCGCAATCTTCCCGAACACTACCGCCGTTCGGGCCGACAGGAAGCCCCCCGCCAGAGAGCACAGTAGGCCGGCGCCGGCAATCAGCAGCATCAGTCCTCCCACGCGCACGATGTACCCGATATCCTGATTGCGAATTCCGGTGTCGACAATATCCGCCATAAGTGTGGGCAGATACAGATTGGACAACGACTGCAGGAAGATGAGGACAAGGATGCACGCGATCCTCTTCTTGTAAGGACCGAGGAAGCGATAGAGGCGGATCATGGAGAACGATCTCCCGTAAATTGGCGCGGGTCGGCCTGTTACCGCTCGCGGCAGCCATGTTCTCTATAGGATAATGCATGGCCGCGGTTCCCTGGGCATCGAGCAGGCACAACGTAGCCAATTATACTGGCCCGGGCCGTTTCACCGCATCGTCTTCCTCCAGTACAGTTTGGCTTACGTCCGTAGGCGGTTACGGTTGGCAGGTGCGCCCAAGTTTACAACCCGGTGAATCACATTCCCGCAGGCGTTTGAATGCCGGCGGCAAGGGCAGCGGGCGTGAAGCGGCCGACCTCACTATCGTTGACGACAACATCGAGCGTACGATGAGATCGCACGACCAGGGAGATTCGTTTAGTAGACACGAAGGCCGTGCGGAGCGTGACCGCCAGACGGTCACCTTCCACGAGCACGGACTCGACTGTACAGCCGTCTACCCCAACTCCCCAACCTGCGCGAGCATCAATGAAGGCATCCCCGTAGCGCGATCGCGCCAGGATGACCGAAGTGAGGGCCGAGCCCGTGCCCCAGTGGATACCCGTCCACGAGCCGTGGACGTCCTCCAGACGATGCGCCCAGTTTTCATACGGGGCGACAGCGAAGGTTGCACGCAGCGCGGCCACGCCGCGCTCGAAATATTCACGGGTGCCGGTCTCCTCGAAATAATCAAAATACAGATCGGCCGCGTAACATTGGCGTGCGTCACTCCATTCGGCGTCGGTATTCTGCGTGCCGAATCCGCCCAGGAGATTCGGGGTTAGCCACGGCGGCGACCAAGCCTGCTGGAATAAAGACAGGTAATCGAGCAGTTGAACACCGGCGGCCAGCGCCCGCGACTCGCCCGTGGCCCGATGCCAGAGTAAAAAACCAAGGCACGCTTGGATGATCGAGAGGTTGTTTTGCGGTAGTTGGTCCGTGTGTGGGTCGCGAAAATTGATCGGTTTGGGAGAGCATGAGAAGAAGGTCTCGAAATCAAACCATCGATGCGCCGGCATGACTTGATCACGAATATAAGTCATTGCCCTCACCGCGCCCGCCAGATACATGGGCTCGGAGCACAGAGCGTGCAACTGGAAAAGGAAGACCGCGCACCCGGCCGTCTCCGCATTGTCGTCGTAGAGGTAGCGGAGGTTCGGTGTCAAATCACCATCATAGAAGGAGGGGATGCAGCCGGACGGCAGTTGGTTACGGAGAAAAAGATCGCCAAGCGCGCGGCAGCGCGGCAATATCCGGTCATTGGTCTCTACGCCGAGTTCCTCGTGCCACTTCAGCAGCCAGTAACCGGTCCAGCACATGTCAAAACTGTGATACCAGTTGGGCAAGCCGGCCCAGGTGTTGTCTTTTTCCCAATAGAGCCTCACCCTGGCGGCATCCCAGTAGGCAACTACTGGGAAGGCGCCGTCGCGCTGCGGCGCCAACAGACAGAGATTCAGCACACGCCGCGCGCGGTCACCCAGCGCGTTGTCGCGAAGGCGTCGGCCGCTGCGGTGCATGCCAAGGGCGGTGCGCAAAGACTGGAACCAATGATTAAACCAACCATCCGGCAGGCTTGAATGCCATAGTCGGCCCGGCACGAACTCTCGGTTACTGGAGAGATCTCCAATCTCGTGACCCTCGAACTCGGCCTGCCACCAATAGCGCGGCCCGTACTCATACCAGGTGTGACGCTCCCACTCCTCAAACGGCTTCAACTGCTGCTCCGGCTGGGCGCGTAGTGTAGGCGCCAGATGTTCCTGATAATAATATCGTGCGACGGGGCGATGGTAGGAGGCGGGCTCTGCCTGAGCGCTCCCCATGACAATGAATCCATATTCCAACGTCTGATTGGAAATCGGCACTGTGGTTCCAGGACGGTGTGAGTAATACACATGATCGCGGCCCTGCCAGTCGACGAATCCGTATTCCAGCAGCGGGTAGGCGCCGGCTTGCACATCGTAATTCAGCGCGGTCTTAATTTGGCGCCGTCGGCTCACTTTGAGTTGGGTAATATCGGGAAGGAAGGCAAAGCCTATCGGCCCCTTTTGTAGAATGACGGCGGGCGCGTGGAAGCGTTGATCGCCAATCACGTCATGGTTTTCCGGGCGCAGGTTTGGCGCATGGACCAGATCCAGAGGCTGAACGGCGGCATAGGGTTGCCCATCCAGGGCAACCAGATAGCGGCTACGCACGGACTCCAGTTCGACATGCTCTTCGAACCGCGCCTTGACTTCCACACATAGGAAGTCACGCTTCACCTGCCAGACGACCTGTATCGGCACGGCCTCCGCATGTGCGTGCAGCGACATCCGGTCGGCGTCCGCTTCCCAACGATCCGGTATGACTGGGATCTCGCTTAGACTGCCTGCCGTCACCGCCGAGAAGACCAGCGATTGGATCCCCGGACGGTCCCCATCGGAGCGCGCCACTTCGATCCAGCGGTCTCCACGACGGACGGCGATTTGCTCGGATGCTCCCTCGGCTGTACGTCGCCATTCGACGCGCAGCTCTCCAGTCGAAAGCGATAGCGGCTCAGTAAGGCTCGTACCGTCATTCAGTGTCGGTTCGCCCATCATCAACCCATTCCTTAATCCCGCGGTTCGCCAAGAAACAGAGCCAGCTCTCCCGGAGCCAGGTCACCGTATATGCGCTCACTCGCAGGATCCTTCCGGCTCGGTGTAGACCCTCCCAGCCGGACTTGCCGCCATGTGTGACGCGACGGACTCTCGGGCCGCCAGGTCACCAATTCGCCATGAATCGACGATTCGCCCGCATTGTGCGCGGTGACCACCGCGGACCCGTCGAGCGCCGTAAATGCATTTGCCAGGATCGCCGGTTCAGCGGTAGGCACGAGCGGCAAAGCGTCGGCGCCGCGGAAGCAGTGAGCGTAGGCCCGCAAGAGCCGTGCCGTATCACGAGTCAACGCCGCCTGCCGATCCGTAAAGGGCAAGACCTCCCCAAAGACATCCTGCCACACGACCAATCCCGTGCCGTTGAACAAAGCACGCCCAATCACACGCTCACGATGCGCACCAATCGCGTGACGATTGATCATAAAACTTGGGTGTTCGGGGAACAGGAAGCGCATGAGATCCACCTCTCCGACATGGCGGTGTTCAGCCTGGTCCCACGAGCCGGTAATTTCACCTATGACCTGTCCACTCGGCTGGCCCTCTGAACAGAAAACCACTCCGGGTCGCCTCGCGTCGATCTCGGCGCGAAACTGGGGGCGAATATTGTCCATGGTATCCAGGAACACGCCGTCCAAGGCCATGTCCTCCACGGCCCGCGCCAGTTTCAACGGAGCCTCGGCGGGAATGCCGTGGCGTGAGTCAGGAACCATGTCCCAGGGCAGATAAGGGATAAACACGCGCGTACCCCGTTCGCGCACCCTGAGGGCCAACTCCTTGACGGCCGCCCGCCCGCCGGGAAGATCATCATAAAAATCGAATTGATCGCGCTCGTCCACGCCGATTCTCGGATAGGCGGGCCACAGCAAGATGCCGTCATAACCACCAAAGCGTTGCCCATCATCGAGCAACTGGTCGATGTCCAGTCGCCCGCGCCGAAGGTCAAATATTTCCCTCCCATAGAGGAACGTAAAATGCTGCACCCATTGGTCACGGTACCAGGCGAAATCGGGACGCTTGTAGGCGGCAAGGTCAATACCGGCGCGCAGTTGATCCCGCCAGGCCGTGAACGCCCCGAGCCATCCAGGCGCGCAGGGCATGAGGATCAACTCGCTGACACTTACCCACTCATTGCGTATTCGTACGGGCAGATTCCGCTGCACCGGTTGATAGGTGGTCGAAAAGGAAACATTGGGGGCGCGGCGATCCACCACGGCCAGACCGGCCGTCTCGGAGGACCACCACCAGGGCAGCACGTACTTGCCCGTGCGGACAACGGAACGGCCCGATGGGGTGAGTGGTCCGATTCCCGCATCGTGGCTCGGTGGACGATCCGGCGAACCTGGATGCACGTGATCGAGAATGCTCAGGCCGAGCGTCCCGTCGAGGATGGTCCCCGGCGGGCCGGTACGTACTTGGACGAGCAGACACAGCGCCTCCATCGCTCCTATGGACCAGGTGAGGCGAACCTCTACATCCCCGGCCGTGCAGGTGACAATGACAGTCCGCGGCCCGGCGTAGAAGTCCATGACACTGAAATCATCGCCGCCGAACCGGCCATCCGGCAGGCTCAGTTCTACGGGAAACTGCCGAGCGCCCACGCCTTTGAGTAATGGATCCCCGTCCCTGAGCAGCGTCAGATCTTGTCGCACGTGTTGATCGGCACGGATGTTGAGTGAGATGCCTGCCGTGGCGAGTACCCCGACGGCAGTTGCGGACGGCAACGTCACGATTTGTCCTCCTCCGGGGCGCGATCAGCGGCACAGCGGAAGCCGATTGTAGCACATCGGTTTAGCCCCTCGCTCATCAGGAGGAAGCGGAGATGGCTTTGGTTCGGGCAGGGACCGCCTTCGGCGTACCAGAAGCTGCCCTGAGGGGTAAAGTAGCTGCCGCCGCGAAGCAGACGCCATCGATGCCAACCATCATCCCACTCCGGTGCGGTCCACTCCCAGGTGTTGCCTGCCATATCCAAGCAGCCGAAAGGAGATGCGCCGCCCGGGAAGGCATTCACCCGTGTAATGCCGGGGCCGGCAGCATTGCAGGCAGCAGGGATAAATGTTTGTCCCCAAGGCCACGCGAACCTCTCCGGCCCCTGCGCCGCCCACTGCCATTCCTCGTCGGTAGGCAGGCGCAGGCCGGCCCATGTGGCATAGGCGTCCGCGTCTCGGGGACTCACCCAGACCACCGGGAACCGGCCACCATTCCGGGGCGGCTTGCCGGACTGCCAATGGCGCAGAAAGTTGCGCGGGTCGTCCGGTTGATATCCGGTTGCCGCCAGAAACGCGGCGAACTGATCGTTGGTGATGGGGGTCCGGCTCAACGCGAAGGGGACCACATGGACGGGTCGCGGCCCATGATCGTAGACGGGGCATCGTCCTTCTCGCACGATATGCTCAACCCGCAGCTCAAATACCCCTCCGGGGATTGGCATAAGCTCCGGCTGGGTATTGTCTCCTGCTCGTGCGTCGGCCATAGGTTCTCGCTCCCTTCAAATGGTGCGAGGCTATTCCTTAATCGCGCCCGCGGATAAGCCACGTACAATGTGGCGCTCCGCGAAGATAATCAGCAGCGCGGGAGGAATACAACTCATGGTGCAGACACAGAGGAGACGGCCCCACTCGATCTGTCCACCCATGCCAATGTAGGTATTTAAGCCAATCATAATTGTGTACTTATTGGGATCACTCAGCAAGATAAGGGGATTCAAGAAGTCGTTCCAGGATCCCAGGAATACCAACAACGTGACGCCCACGATACCGGGACGTGCAAGGGGAATAATGATGTATACAAGGCGCTGCCATTGGCCGGCCCCATCGATCTCCGCAGCCTCGTCGAGTGCGAAGGGGATCTCACGGATAAAGCTGGTAAGGATCCAGATCGCGAAGGCTGACAGAGGAATACTCTCCGCTAATGAAACGCCGAGCAGGTTATCTACCAGATCAAGGTTGCGCAAAATCAGGAAGGTGGGAATCAACACGATAATGCCGCTGACCACCTGCGCCACCCGCACCCACCCGGAGAGGAGTGTCGTCCACCAGAATTGCCGGCGTGCCAGGACCAAGGCGGCAGGCAAGGCGATGACCATCACCAGGGCAACCGTCATCGCCGCGATACTTAGGCTATTGCGCACGTTTAGGGGATAGCTGGTCTGCACCAGGTCGTTGCCGAACAAGGCATAGTGATAGTTGGTCAGGGTAGGTTGCTCGGGAATTATGGAGGGAAACCCGCGCAGTATTTCGTTCAGGGTCTTGAATGAACCGGAGACCATGTACACAAACGGCATCACGGCGAACAGACCGAAAAAAAGTACCCCGAACAGGATCATGGCACGGTCGAGCACCCTGGCGACGTTTCGCCGCCGCGATCGTCCACGCGCGTTGGCCCGCCACTCTGTTCCCAGTCCAATTCGTGCCTGTCGAGCTGAAGGGTACGACATCCTACTCACCACTCTTTACGCTGATATAGCGCGACAGGAAGAAGGCCAGCAGGATCAGTACGAGCAACATATCGCCGGTCGCCGCGGCACGGCCGAGGAGCCCACTGGTCAGGTCAAAGTAAGCGTAAATGGAGGGGATCATGAATGAGGCGCCGGCGGAATTGCCGCCCGACCCCCCACCGGAGAGGGCGAAGTATGCATCGAACGCGAGTAGCTGGCCGGCGAAGGAGAGGGGGACAATCGCCGCGAGTACGCCCCGCGTTCCGGGAAAGATGATATGCCGAAATCGGGCGAACCGGCCGGCGCCGTCAATTGCTGCGGCCTCGAGAAGATCGTCGGAGATGCTCTGCATGGAGGCGAGCACCATCAAGGCGGCAAACGGCAGACCCAGCCAAATACCGACCAGCGCGATCCAGAAGACACCGAAGACGGGGTCGGTTGGCAGGTTCCTGGCAGAATTTTCCAGGTGTAGCGTCAGCAGCAGAGCGTTAACCGCACCCGTGCTCGGATCGTACATGTAGCGCCAAACCTGTCCGCCGACCAGCGGGGGGATCGCCATCGGTAACAAGACGATGGTGCGAAACACGCGGCGCAGTGGGAAGGCTCGGCCGAGGAGCAAGGCAAGCAGATAGGCCATCGTGTAGGTGATCGTTACGACCAACCCGCCAACCCAGGCAATGGTGGTCAGACCGTTGATGAAATCCGGGTCATTTAGAATGTGCTCGAAGTTAGTGACGCCGAGAAACCGTAGCGGCGTCGTCCCAAACACTCCTCCAATCCTATAATTCGTCAGGCCTAAATACAGGCTTTGCAGGATAGGGTACAGACCTAGCCCCAGCGCCAGAATGGTCACGGGTAGAAGCATCACCATGAGTTGGCGATGCCGCCGGTCAGGCACAAGGCGCCGCATCGTGACCTCCCAAGGCCGTTCGGCGGACAATTACTGGTTCCTCAGGCACTAGACAACCCAGCGAGCCGGGACGCCCCAAGCGGAATGCCCCGGCTCGGCAGGTGACCGCAAGCTAGTCGTTCCCCGCGGCGGTCTGGACGTAATCGGTAGCCGGGCCATTCACTTTGGCCACGAACTGGTCGATGGTGAGTTTGCCGCGGAATACATCGTACATCGCCGGATCCCAGTTCTTGCCCAGCATAGCCAGGAAGCCGGGGCAGTAGGGTTGGCCCCGTAGGGACCTTGCTTCAGCCAAGGCAATGTCCCAGTAATCGCTCGTGCCAAAACGTTGGCGCAAGAGAGCAACAGAGTGTTGATTCGGGGGAATCTGATCCGATGAGCCGCACATGGCCGCGACGTTGCCTGGTTGGCCCCACCAGGCAATGAATTCAGCCGCGGCCTCCTTGTTCTTGCTGGACGTCGGTATAGAGAGCGTTTGCGCTGCCCCAGAACCAAAGTTGTCCACTTTACCTTTCACCATCGGCATGGCCGCCCAGTTCACGGTCTTGGCGCCTGGTTTGGGTGGCACCGCCGGCAGAATGGACCGCTCCCAGGCCCCAACGATCAGCATGCCCGTTGATCCCTTGAGAAAGGTCGCCGCTGGGTCAGCACCGATGGTGCCGATATCGGCGGCCTTGCTCTTGAACAGCGACGCAACGAAGCCGATGGCCGCGCGGGTGCCGGAGTCACCGGCATCAATCTTGTAGTTACCGCTGTTATAGTGGATTGGCGCCGATCCGGCCTGCCAACCCAATCCGTTCTTATACAGCAGTTGCGACGATGCCCAGTACGCGACGATGCCGTACTGGTGCTTCGCCGGCTGGGAGAGCTTTCGCGCCGCCGCCGCCAACTGATCCCACGTCCATGGTTTGGCCAGGGTCGCCGGTTGGATGCCGGCCTGGTTGAACATGTCCACGTTGTAGTAAATCAGCGGCACTTCCGTCTCATACGGGTAGCCGATCACCGCGCCATTTGGGTTGGTGAGGGCCGAAAGCGTCCCTGGATTCACCAAGGACCACGCGGACTTTGGTAGAAGGGAACGGAGATCCACGACAAGCCCATTCCGCCCCCAGGGGACCAAACCCGCGTCATAGTATTGGAAGACATCGGGCGCGGAGCCGCTGGAGAATGCCACGGTCATCTGATTGGCAATGGCGCTCCAGCTACTTTGCACGTACTCGATCCGCACCGACTTACTTTGCTTGTTGAAGGCATCAACAAGCTGACGGTTCTGCTTGATCTCCGGATCGAGCCAGTAGAGGCCCATGTATTTCACCGTGACGGCTCGCATTGGGGTTCCTACCCGCTCGGCCATCGCTCCGCGCGGGCCAAGGATCAGGGCGCCTGCCGCACCCGCCGCCACACCCGCGGATGTTTGTAAAAACCGCTTTCGACTCGGTCCTGACGCTCCGGCGTCGTACTGATCGTGCTCTGCCAAGGCTCATCTCCTTCAATTCGCGCGGAGTAATTACAAGCAATCGGATGACAGCGGCTGTGACCTTCGGTGGCGCTCCTTGTCGCAATCACCCCCAATCCACCTAGTCCGCCATGCTCCGCGCCACAACGCAAAATCAAGCCGGGCCAGGTTCGGCTGGATTTTAGAGATCCGCTTTCACACCATACGTACGAACATACGTATCTTTGGATGGGAAATAGTATAGGAGGTGGTTCGGGCGACTGTCAAGACAAGGCGCGGGCCGCCAGTCTTGACAGAGTCCGTACTCAGACCTACAATCCACTCAGCCCTTCTATCGTACGTACGATAGCCTCTTATGTTGGTGACCTTTATTCAGATTCAGGGCACCGTCCCGTATGGAGAGCGTAGGATGAGTGACGCGACGCTCAGTGGTCTTTTTCTGCCCGGCCGCGCCCGGCGTGCCCAATTGATGCGCCTGGACAGCGCCGCCATCCTGAAGCGTTTCTTCTTCTGCGAACGGGCTCTGATCCGGGCTCAGGCCGGATGGCTGGTGGGGTTCGCGCCGTTCGAGGTGAAAATGGCGATTCCCCGTTTCATCTGGGAGGATGCACAGACCGCCGACGCGCTGCGTCGGCGCGTTTATGAGTTGCGCTATCCGAACCGCCTCATTGAGGTCGGCGATGATGCACCGTTGATCACGATCTTCGAGGAGGCGCGTCACGCAGCCGATCCTGCCACCTACCTTTCCGGTTTGGGCGTGTTAATCGATTGCCTCGGCAATGCCTATCGCTCGTATTTGGATGTCGCGGACGACCTGGGTGACGGTCCCACCAAGCGGTTCCTGGAAATGGCCTTGCGTGAGAAAAGGCGCCAGGCCGAGGAACTTGCCGCGCTGGCGAAGGCGTTTCCACTTCGGCCCGATGGGGACGAGCACGCCGATCTTTGGGCTAGGGCGATTAGAGCCCGGCTCTCGGCAGTTGGTGGCCTGTCGCTCCACGCGCCCGCCGCCGAACCTCTTCCGCCGGCATTGCCTGGGGCAATCCCGTTTACTCCGGCGCAGGCGCCGGGCCGCGACCAACGTTACCACCTCAATCGTTTTTACTGGCCGGACAACGTGGATCCGTCCTATCCCTACGGAGAGGGTATCGAGTTGCAACTGCGCAGCGCGGTCAGCCATCTCAATGAGGTTTGGGCGGTCGACACCGCGGGCCTCATTCTCGATGCCTTCGCCGACCAGCTTGGCTGGGAGTTCGTCGTTGATGCCTCACGCTGGGTCTATGACGAGAGCCGACATACCAGGATGGGATGGACGCGCCTGCGAGAGTGGGGCTTTGCCCCCGACGAACTCCCTCTCGGCACCTATATATATGACAGCGCCCGCGACGAGGATCCCATCTACCGCATGGGAATGCTGCACTATTTCGAGGCCAAGAACATCGGCAAAAAGACGAAGCGCGTCGCGGCCTTCGCGAGCTATGGCGACGCGGCGAGCCGGCACGACATGGACTTCGATTGGGCGGATGAAGGTATCCACGCCGCCTACGGCAAGCGCTGGTTGGCCGCCCTATTGAAGCAACGGGGCATGCAAGAAGGAGCGTTCGACAAGATAGGACTTCGATGCAAGGAACTCGTGGCACGGACGGTTGCCGGCGCGACGCCGCACGAGATTCAGGATATCCGAGATGTGGCGGCTCGGCTCATCGCCCATGCACGAGAGTTGGCAACAACGACATCATGATCCTACGCTCTCCGATCGAGGAGTGGAAAATGGGCGGACCGTAATCAAGCCGCCAATTGATTTCGCGGCCGCGGGAGTGGCGTCTAGGTGTATGGAGTAGCGATAGCGGTCGGCGCGATAGTGCCCCTCAACATACTCGATTGGTTGATCTTGGTCGTCAAAGGTGACGCGGCTAACCATCAGGAGCGCGGCTCGCCGCGGCACACCGAGCAACGCCGCGTTGCTTGGTGTGGCGTTGACGGCATCAAGCAACTGTTCCGCGCGTCGCGGCGCTACGCCCCGATCGGCAAGAAGTTGATAGAGAGAGCCGGAAAAATCATCGTCGGCACTTATGCCAAGCGAGGTCACGAGCCAGGACGTCAGGACAGCAATTGGCTGCCGATTAGCCAGGCGCAGGCGCGAAATACGGAGCGTACTGCCCCCCGGTTCCACGCCGAGATGCGCGCGAACATGCTCGGGTGGCGGCTCCATGGCCACGGACAGCACACGTGTCGAGGGAATCAGTTCCGCGCGACGCACCTCGTCCGAGAAGCTGATCAAGGTCGGGAGCGACTCAACCAGGCGCGGTTCCGTCACGAATGTCCCGTGCGGACGTGCCAGGCGAACCAGACCGGCGCCACTGAGCTGACGCACTGCTTGGCGCACGGTGGCCCGGCTGACCGCATAGATCCGCTGAAGATCGTCTTCAGTCGGCAGCGCGTCGCCCGGAGCGAGCGAACCGGCTCCGATTTGGCGGCGGAGATCCTCGGCGATCTGGTGATAGAGCGGTATGGGGCTCGTCCGATCGAGCATGATTATCTTTCCTTACTGCCTGCCTATAACATACGTACCATAGCACCATGTGGACGGTTCATCAACTGAAGTGTGACGGCGCTTAGGCCTGGGAATGCCGCCGCCACCCATTCGCGCGATAATGGAGGAACCTCTATGGCGGCAAAGAGCGGACGGCGTCCTCGTGTCGTGGTGGTCGGCTCGTATGCGGTCGGTATGGTCATGCGCGTGACCCGTATTCCGGCCCGAGGCGAGACGGTGCTTGGGCGCGATTTCGAGCTCATGGACGGCGGCAAGGGATCGAATCAGGCTATCGCCTGCGCGCGCCTCGGCGCCGATACGACCTTCATCGCAGCCCTCGGAGCGGACCCCTACGGCGACGCAGCGCTGCGCTTATTTCAACGCGAAGGGGTTGACACGTCCTACGTTCGGCGTGTCCATGGAGCGCCAACCGGGATTGGCTTCATCTTGGTCGATACCGGCGGTGACAATGCTATCTCGGTTGACCTTGGCGCCAACCGGCTGCTTTCGTCCGCCGACATTGATCGCGCCGAGGCCGCGATTGCCAGGGCAGACGTGCTGTTGACCCAATTGGAAATACCAGCGGAGACGGCGCTTCATGCCGCCGCCGTGGCGCGAAAGCACGGCGTCCTCACCATCCTCAATCCCGCCCCTGCCCAAACACTCCCCCCCACGGCGTTCGCCGATGTCGACATCCTTACCCCGAATCAGACCGAGGCCGCCATCCTAACTGGAGCGCTTTCGACGGATGCCCTGGATTCTGTTAATGCCCTTCGCGCCTTAAAGGTGCGAACGGTGATCCTTACTCTCGGAGAGTACGGCGCCTGGATAGCCGACGAAGGGCACACGACAAAGGTCCCCGCCTACCAGGTGACAGCGCAGGACACCACAGGAGCCGGCGATGCTTTTAGCGCCGCCCTTGCTGTCGCTCTCGCCGAGGGCGCGGGCATGGCAACCGCCGTGCGTCTCGCGTGCGCTGCCGGCGCCCTTTCCGTGCAGGTCCTTGGTACAGTCAGTTCATACGCCACGCGAGTTGAAGTGGAGACGTTTATGGCCAACGCGGCCGGTAAGGCAGCGGCATCGGGAGGACTAATGTAGAACACGCGGTGATTTCCGGTCAGGGGCTTAAGTTCGTGACCGCTGCCCGCTCCCATGCGGGTGCTACCGAATGCGCCCCACACGCTTTACGCCGGACATGATACAATCTTTCCGCGTGGATATAAGGGAAGAAGCACGGTCATGAAGTCTCCCGATGATCTGCGCGGCCAGCTCATCCGGTCCATGACATTCGCCATGACGGTTGGGCTGGAATTGGCGTGTGTTCTACTGATCTGCGTGGTTGTAGGACACTATCTTGACACCAGGTTCCATACTTCCCCGTGGGGTTTGCTGGTCGGCATTCTGGTCGGGGTAGCAGGCGGGGGGTGGACGGCATATCGGATGGCCACGCGAGTGTTGCGGTGACGGAACCGGCATGGATTGGGCCTGGCCCTGGTGGAGTACGCGGCAACGGCGCGCCGACTGAGATCCGGAGGACTCTCATCCCTTTACGCAATCGACATAGTCTCTTTACACCGCGATTATATAAGTCCTGTATATTGCGGCCAGGGTTGAACCGATGCCGGTGAAGCCCTTAATTGTCCAAATCTCCCTGCTCGCCGGTGTCCTGGCACTTCCGGCGGCAGGGTTTCTCGTGCTCATTGGGCACTCGACCGCGGCGGCGGGACTTCTGCTTGGGGTCATAGTCGGCGTGGTGAACCAGGCCATGATTGCGTTCCGCGTGGCCAGAATCGGCCAGATCGGCGGCCGTCGAAAGACAATTCTGTTCATTCAAACTGGTACGGCACTGCGTTACATCATGATCGGCGCGGCGGCAATCATTGCCCTGCGTCAGCCTGACACTTATGATTTTTTCGGTCTTATGGCAGGACTCGTGTTGACCATGGTAGTGGGAGCGGTAGTCGGCGTACGGCAGGTGCTGCGCTGACCATGAGGAGGAAAGGGTAGTTCGTGGCAAGCTTGATGCTTCCCATGCCAGTACTGGGGGATATCGCGGGCGAAATCGGTAAGCATTGGTCGATCGGACCAAATCCAGCCCCTGGCGCGTTGGTGGCCGGCATTCTACATCTCGATACTTTGATTGGTACGCTTATTGTGATGGCCTTCCTGATTGGAATCGCCGCGTACCTCCGCCCCAGGATCACGTCCGGAGTGCCTGGTGGCATGCAGAATGCCATCGAGACCATGCTCGAATTTATAATCAGCACCGCGGACGACCTGATCGGCGCCAAGCGGGCCAGGGTGATCGCCCCACTTGCCGTCTCGCTCGGCCTGTTCATCCTGATCAGCAATTGGCTCGGCCTCTTGCCGACCGGCGGACGCCTGAAGTCGCCCACCGCCGATATGAACACCACCTTCGCCCTCTCATTTATGGTTATTCTCTACGTTCATTACAGTTCGGTTCGCGCCCGCGGCCCCTGGAAATACCTGAAGAGTTGGCTCAATCCGCTGACCATTATCGAAGAGCTTCCCAAGCCGGTGACGCTGAGCCTCCGATTGTTCGGCAACATCGCCGCCGGCGAAATCTTGCTCATCCTGCTCGGCAACCTTCCGGCCGTATTGGTTACCTCACCTATTCCTACCGTAATCTGGGTCGCCTTCAGCCTCTTTATTGGAGCGGTACAGGCGTTTGTTTTTGTCATGTTGACCATCGCTTATTACGGCATCGGCACCGAAACCGCGGGTCACTGATCGCCGGATATTCCGGTCTACAAAGAAAGTAGGTGATATCCTCCCACGACGAACACTCTGGACCCACGTTCAGGCCGTCTGGTTTTTGCAGGCGGTGGGCGCGAGCCCCCCGAGTTCGCCTGATATCCGGCGGGAGCGCTGGCTCCCGATTGATGAGCGACCCCCAACGAAAGTGAGATTTCGATGACCACTCTTCCCCTGATTGCCGCGACCGCCGTTGCCGGCTCCGACATCATTAAAGCGGCCGCTCTACTGGGCGGTGGACTCGCCCTGGCCGGCATGGCCGTCGGCGCCGGCATCGGTGACGCCTTGGTGTCGGGCCGTACTATTGAGGGCGTGGCGCGCCAGCCTGAGGCCCGCGGCACCCTGCTCGGCCTAACCTTCCTGTTTATCGGCCTGGTCGACTCCTTTCCCGTGATTGGCCTCGTCCTCGCCCTGTTTATCATTTTTACCAAGAGCTAAGTGGTAGTTAGCGCATGGAGTTGTTGTCGATGCACGCGTCCTTGATCGCGTCGCAGGACCTGGTGAGCGTGGATTGGAGCCTGGTGGCTGAGCTCATCGCCTTCCTGATCCTGCTCTATATCCTGACCCGCCTGCTCTACACGCCGCTCTCCACGGCCATGGAGGCCCGCGCTGAACGCATCCGCGCCGGTCTCGGCGCGGCCGAGGAGGCAGCAAGGGCCGCCCAGGAGGCCCAGGCGCGTACCGAGGGCCAACTGGAGGAGGCACGCGCGCAAGCTCAGGAAATTCTGCGCCAGGCCACTTCGACCGCCAACTCGCTCCGTGAGCAAATGGTGGCTGAGGCGCGCACCGAGGCTCAACGAGTGATCGACCGCGGCAAGGCCGAGATCAATCGCGAGCGCCAGGCCGTCCTTGATGAACTTCGTCAATTGGTTGCCGGAGTAGCCATCGAAGCCGCCGGTCGGGTGGTCGAGCGTTCACTGGATTCGTCCGACAACCGCCGCTTGGTGGATGAGGCTATCGCCCAATCAACCGCCTTCGCGGGCGCGGGGCGCGGCTAAATGGCCGCGATTAGCCAAGCACGCCGCTACGCGCAGGCCGCCCTCGAGCTGGGCCTTGAGCAGAATCAACTCGAGGCCTGGCGGCGTGACCTCGGCACCCTGGCCGCGCTGTGGGCCGATGCCGATCTGCGCGCCTATCTTGAGGACGTCAAACTGAGCAAGGAGGCCCGACTGGCCCGCGCCCGCGAGAAACTCGGGCCGCATCTTGGTCCCGGCGCGCTCAATATGGCCCTTGTGCTCCTCTCGCGTGGACGCTCCTCGTTGATCCCGTATATCGCGCGGGCCTTTGGGGAGTTGGAACAACGACGGGAGCACTCCATTACGGCCAGCGTCACCTCGACGGTCGAGTTGACCGCGGACCAGCAGGCGGCGCTTCGCGATCAACTGTCCCGACAGACCGGCAAGGATGTAGTGGTGGAAACGCACGTCGATCCGGCCATTCTAGGTGGATTGGTGATCAAAATCGGCGATCAATTGCTGGACCTTAGCGTCACGGCCAGACTTGGCCGGTTGCGTGAACAGGTCGTGGGAGTAGGCCGCGGCGCCTAGCGGGTTACCCGCGAACCAAGGAGGAACACGGAAATGGCCATTCGCGCCGATGAAATCACTTCGGTGATTAAAGACCAAATTGAACATTTCGAGCAGAAGACCCGAGCGGTCAGCGTCGGCACGGTGATCGAGGTCGGTGACGGCGTGGCCCAGATTTATGGGCTGCAAGGGGTCATGAACAGCGAGTTGGTCGAGTTCCCCAACGGGACCATGGGCATGGCCTCCAACCTGGAGGAAGACTCGGTCGGAGTCATCATCCTCGGTGACTATCAGGAGATCCAGGAAGGCCAGGAGGTCAAAAGTACCGGCCGACTCGTCTCCGTTCCGGTGGGCGACGGCTTGCTGGGCCGCGTCATCGATCCCCTCGGTAACCCGATCGACGGCAAGGGCCCGATTAAATCCACCGAGCGCCGCCCGGTTGAGCGCGTCGCCCCCGGCGTGGTGACCCGCGAATCGGTGAAGGTGCCGCTCGCTACCGGCATCAAGGCGATTGATGCCATGATCCCGATCGGCCGCGGTCAGCGCGAGTTGATCATCGGCGACCGCAAAACCGGCAAGACGGCCATCGCCATCGACACCATCGTCAACCAGCGCGGCACCGGCGTTCTGTGCATCTACGTGGCGATCGGCCAGAAGAAATCTAACGTGGCCGAGCTTGCCAACACCCTGGAGAGCCTCGGCGCCATGGAACACACGATCATCGTGAACGCCAGCGCCTCCGAGTCGGCGGCGCTGCAGTTCCTCGCTCCCTACGCCGGGGCGACCATCGGCGAGTTCTTCATGGAGCAGGGAAAAGACGCGCTCGTCGTCTATGACGACCTGACCAAGCACGCCCAGGCCTATCGTCAGGTATCGCTCCTCCTGCGCCGTCCTCCCGGCCGTGAGGCCTATCCGGGCGACGTCTTCTATCTCCATTCGCGCCTGCTGGAGCGCGCCGCCCGCCTCAACGAGAAGTACGGCGGCGGTTCGATGACGGCGCTCCCGATCATCGAGACGCAGCAGGGCGACGTTTCCGCCTACATCCCGACCAATGTGATCTCGATCACCGATGGACAGATCTTCCTTGAGAATGACCTGTTCTATGCCGGTATTCGTCCCGCGATCAACGTGGGCATCTCGGTGTCCCGCGTGGGTAGCAGTGCCCAGACGAAGGCCATGAAGCAGGTGGCGGGCCGACTTAAGCTGGATCTGGCCCAGTATCGCGAATTGGCCGCCTTCGCTCAGTTCGGTTCGGATCTGGATAAAGCGACGCGCGATACCCTGAATCGCGGCCAGCATATGACGGAGTTGCTCAAACAACCTCAGTTTCAGCCTCTCACCCTCGAGAAGCAGGTGCTCATCCTCTACGCCGGCGTGAACGGCTACCTAGACGATGTGCCGCTCGACAAGATGATTGATGCCGAAGCAGCCTACTACCTGTATATGGAGAACAACCACAAGGATGTGATCGACGATATTCGTGCCAAGCAGGCGATCAGCCCTGAAACGGAGGAAAAGCTGAAGGCCGCCATTAAGGCGTTCCGTCAGTCATCGCCGTTCTAAGCGCTGCTCGTTCGCTCGCTCGGCCAAAGGCCCTGATCCGCGCTGCCCGGCGCGGATCAGGGCTTCAGGCCCCGCGAAGGCGACCAACACCCATCATCACGAGAGGAGGGACGCGGCTAGTGGCAACGGCACGCGAAATTAGACGCCGCATACGAAGCGTACGAAACATCGCCAAAATTACCAAAGCCATGCAACTGGTGGCGGCATCGCATGTCCGCCGCGCCCAGCAGCGCGTGACCGAGGCACGGCCCTATGCCGACGCCCTGGCCGACATCCTCGCCGGCCTGGCCACCCAGACTGGTCGCGCGCGCAATCCATTGCTGATCAAGCGGCCGCCGGATCGGGTGTTGATCGTGGAAATCACCCCGGACCGGGGACTATGCGGTTCTCTGGTCAGCAACTTGCACCGCAAGGTGGCGCGTGAGCTCGCGGACCGCCAGGGCAGCAAGTCGATGGTGGCGGTGGGGCGCAAAGCGCGCGACTTTGCGCGACGCACCAACACGAAGTTATTGGCCGAGTTCACGGGCATCCCCGATCGGCCGAATCTGTCCGACATCAGCGCCGTGGCCCGTTTGGTCGTCGATGCCTACTCCGATCAGCAGATCGACCTGGTGCTGCTCGGCTACACTAAGTTCATCAACACGCTCAACCAACAGCCGATGCTCGAGCAACTTCTACCGGTGGTGCCGCCGCCGGAAAGTCCCACCACCTCCTCTTTCTTGTATGAACCGGATGAGGAAGCGGTGCTGGCCGACCTGCTCCCCCGCTACATCGAAACACGCCTCTATCAAGCGCTGCTCGAGTCCAAGGCCAGTGAATGGAGCGCGCGTATGGTCGCCATGCGCAATGCGACCGACAATGCCAATGAGATGGCCCAAGACTTTACGCTGGCCTTGAACAAGGCGCGGCAAGCGGGTATCACCAGTGAAATCGCCGAAATCGCGGCAGGCGCGGCGGCGCTCAGCTAAAAGGGAGACAAATACATGGCGGTAGATACGCAGGCGGTTAAGCACGTGCAAGACGTACAGACCGCCGAAGGAACTATCGTAGAAGTTCTCGGTCCCGTGGTGGACGTGGAGTTCCCGTCCGGGGCCCTACCCGAGATCAACTACGCATTGGAGGTCATCGATAGCCTGCCCGAGGGCGTGCCCAGCGTGCCTCGCCTTGTCCTGGAAGTGGCTCAGGGGATGGGCAATAACTGGGTACGCTGTGTCTCCATCACCCCGACCGAGGGCCTACGGCGCGGCATGAGGGTGCGGAACACCGGCGGGCCAATCTCTGTTCCGGTAGGCAAGGCCACGCTGGGCCGCATCTTCAACGTTCTGGGCGACCCGGTGGACGACGGGGCGCCCATTCCGGCGAACACCGAGCGCTGGTCAATCCATCGTGAAGCGCCCGCCTTCGAGGATCAGGCGACGGAAACCCAGGTGTTCCCTACCGGCATCAAGGTCATCGATCTGATCGCTCCCTTCCGCAAGGGTGGTAAGGTCGGCGTGTTCGGCGGTGCCGGCGTGGGCAAGACCGTGGTGATCCAGGAATTGATCCACAACGGAGCTACCGTACACCGCGGCTACTCGGTGTTCGCCGGGGTAGGCGAACGGACGCGCGAGGGCAACGACCTCTGGCACGAAATGATCGAGTCCAAGGTTATCGGCAGCGTGGCCCTTGTCTTCGGCCAGAAGAACGAGCCGCACGGCGCCCGTAAGCGGGTCGGTCTGCGCGGCCTCACCATCGCCGAATACTTCCGCGATGTGGCCGGGCAGGATGTTCTCCTGTTTATCGACAATATCTTCCGGTTCACCCAGGCCGGTACCGAAGTGTCCGCCTTGCTCGGCCGTATTCCTTCCGCCGTGGGCTACTCGCCTACCTTGGGCGAGGAGATGGGCATCCTCCAGGAGCGCATTACCTCCACCCGCAAGGGCTCGATCACCTCCGTGCAGGCGATCTATGTGCCCGCCGACGACTATACCGACCCCGCACCGGCCACTGCGTTCGCCCACCTTGACTCCACGATTAACCTGGAACGGAGCCTCTCCGAGCAGGCGCTCTTCCCCGCCGTGGACCCCCTCGCCTCGTTCTCCACCATCCTCGACCCGCGCATCGTCGGCCAGGAACACTATGACGTGGCCCGAGGTGTGCAGCGCGTATTGCAGCGCTATCGTGAGTTGCAGGACATCATCGCTATTCTCGGCGTGGACGAGCTTTCCGAGGACGACAAGTTGACCGTGGCCCGCGCCCGGAAGATTCAGCGCTTCCTGACCCAGCCTTTCTACGTCGGAGAGGTCTTCACCGGCCGCCCGGGCGTGGACGTACCGCTCAAGGAAACGGTGCGCGGCTTCAAGGAAATCCTCGAAGGCAAACACGACGACCTGGCCGAGGGAGATTTCTATATGGTAGGAACGATCGAGCAGGCCCGCGAAGGGGCCGAGAAGCGCGCCAAAGCGTCATAGGTCTGTACGCATGGGCGGGCAATCGTCGCGCGACAATTGCTCGTCCCAACCACCGAATGTGCTTTCCGTAGTCATTGTTGATTGGGAATGGTTTCCATGCCGAAGTTGCACGTGAAGCTGGTCACGGCCGAGCGCCAGATCATGAATGAGGATGCCGACATGGTAATCGCTCCAGGCGGCGCCGGCGAAATCGGCATTATGCCTCGCCATATACCCCTCATCACTACTCTCAAGCCGGGGGAACTGCGAGTGCGCCGGGCCGAGGAGGAGCACATCTTCGCGGTGGGTGGTGGTTTCCTCGAAGTGCGCCACGAGGAAGGCGGCAGTGAGGTGATCGTGCTGGCTGACACGGCGGAACGCGCCGAGGAACTCGACCTGGTCCGTGCCGAGGAAGCCAGGCGACGCGCCGAACAAATGCTGGCTGAACGAACTGAGACAGCCGACGCGCTGGCCGCCCAGGCCGCCCTCCTGCGCGCCATCGCCCGCATCCGTGTGGCGGAACGCCACCGCTCACGTCCTTCTAATCGCTAATTCACGACTGCACGGCTGGAGCTTCCGATCATCCAGACCCTGAACTATCGGGTGGATCCTGACACTTTGGTGTCAGGATCCACCCGATAGATTATGCCGGTTCATCTCAGGCGCTATTGAGTCCGGACCGGCTCGGCAAGCGCCGCTCAGCACCTCCCACGCCGCCTGTTCCACCATGGCCGGCGATACGGCGTACAGACACCGCGGCACCTTGCAGCGGGAGCCTGCCCACAGGGGCGCGCTTCCCACGAAGTGAAAACAGGGGCTGCAGGGCACCGAGGCGCGCACCACGCGAATGCGTGGCCCGCGTGGGCGAAAATTCACTGGATTGGTCGGTCCGTAAATACCCACGGTGGGGACACCTAACGCCCCCGCCATATGCAAGGGGGCGCTGTCGTTCCCCACGAACAGCGTGCCGCGCTCCAGTACGGCAACCGTTTCGCCCAGGCTGAGCATCCCGACCAGGGAAACGGCTCCTTCGACCTTCGCCGTGAAGTGCGCCGCGAGTGCCCTCTCTTCCTTGCCTCCCAAGACCACCACCCGCGCCCCAAGGCGACCCGCCAGGGACCGACTGACGTCGACGAAGCGCCCCAACGGCCATCGTTTCATGCCGTGGAATCCCTCGCCGCCTGGATGCACGGCCAGGATCGGAGCGCCCCCCAAAGGCGCCAACAGCGAGCGCACTCGCGCCCGATCGGCATCCGTGCAATGCAAGACGGGGCCGGAAGGTAGATACCGGCTTTCAGGGACTGTGAGCAATGTTGCGTAGCTGCTGACGGCGTGCCTCTGGCGCCAGGGCCGCTTTCCGAAGGGCAGGAACCATTGCCGAATCGGAAAGTCGAGCCCGCGCGATTGGCGCGGCTGCAGGACAAGGTTCATCCAGCCCTGCGCGGGCCCAAACCGCACCACCAGATCGAACCGAGCGCGGCGCAATTCCCACAGGGCTCGACTAAAGCGAAGCAGACCGGGCCAGGTGGTTGCGGTCGGATGCAGAAGTAGCCGATCGAGGTCGGGGTTTGTCTCCAGGATCCCGGCGTTGGTGGGGTAGGCCAGCGCCGTAATAGAGGCACGGGGATAGCTGAGACGGAGGGCGCGCACCGTTGGCGTGGCAAACAGGGTGTCGCCGATGGGGAGCAGCAACAAGAGAAGGATGCGACGGGGCGTTTCGGTCATCCGCCGATCGGCGGATTCAATCCGCCCCCCGGTAGCGGCGTCACCTCGCCCCGTTCGAGCACCTTCTTCACCCGCCGTTCCAGCACGCGGCGCTCCAGAAAAACATGCCGATTGCATGCCAGACACCGGACCCCAATATCAGCCCCCAGGCGATAGACTACCCATTCGTAGCCCCCGCAGGGGTGCGGCTTACGCAGGCGCAAGCGATCGCCGATGCGGAAATCAAACGGCTCCGTCGCCACGCCGCTCCCCCGCCTTCGCCAATGCACTTTCCAGTTGATCGCGCAGATCGCTTGCCGCGCGCCGTGCCGCCCCGGCGAAATCCGGGCCGCCATCGCAATGAATGATCGAGCGCCCGGCATTAACGATTACGCGCGCCGCCTGACTCGGCGTAACCGCGTTCGCCAGTTCCTCGACCGTCCCGCCCTGAGCACCGATGCCCGGGACGAGAATTTGCACCGTGGGAGCCAGTCGAGCCGCCCACCCGAATGCCGCCGCTTCACGCGCCCCAATGACCACCCCTGCCCGATCCGTCTCAAGCCATGGGGCGAAAACGCGAAGCACCGCTGCATAGAGCGGCGCGTCCCCCACCAGCAAGTCCTGCAGCGCACCAGCCCCAGGGTTCGAGGTGCGGCAGAGGAGAAACGCATAGCCGGCGGGATGGTCGAGAAGTGGCGCTACCGCGTCCGGTCCCAAGTATGGGCTCACCGTACAGGCCGCCGCGCCCAGTTGCTCGTAGATCGCCTGCGCGTAGGCGCGGCTGGTGCTGCCGATATCGCCTCGCTTTGCATCGGCGATCACCGGGATTTCTCGCGGTACGGCGCCGATCACCTCGGCTAACGCACTCAGACCCTCGGCGCCCCATCGCTCGAAGAAGGCCAGATTCGGTTTGTAGGCACACACCAGGTCGGCCGTGGCGCTAATGATCTCACGACAAAACCGCGCTATCCCGTCCGCGCCGCTAAAGCCTGCCGGCAGCATGGCCGGATCGGGGTCAAGGCCGACGCAAAGCCGACTGCGGTTTCGAGCGCGGGCCGCGTCGAGCGTGGCTACGAACGGCGGTGGATCGCTACGCGGGGTCACGAGAGTACCTTAGCCAGAAGCCGGCGCGGATTATCCAGTAGCACTTCCGCTAGCCGTACCTCCGGCACGCCCGCCCCTAAAGCCACGCCGCGCGCTCGAGCTTCGGTCAGCAAGTCCTCCGGTGCGTGACCATCGGAATCGACCAGCAGGCGCGCCCCAGCGGCCAGGCACTCCCGCACTACCAGGCCGTTAGAGAGGCAGTGGCCGCGCCGCGCCGAGATCTCGACA
>JAICHN010000010.1 GCA_025924845.1 Chloroflexota bacterium
AGGAGTATGAAGAGGGTGCGGGCCAGGGTACGCCAACCTTGCATAAGGAAATTCTCGGCTCTCAGTGTCAGAACCTGATGTATGCCCACTTTACCTTTGACCCCTCTTTTCGAGTGGTGACCAGCCGGGGGGAGCGCTGCACCATTATCACGCGCGCCGAATACGAGGCGGAGTCGTGAAACGTGGTTGGATCAGGGCGGCTGTGTCGAGGCAACAATGTGGCCGGAGGATGAACCACGGATGAGCAACGTGACCGCCGATTATCTGGAGACGATCTATAACGTGACCATGGAAGGCGACGAAGTGATCGCCGCTCGTTTGGCCGAGAAGTTTGATGTGTCTCCGCCAAACGTGGCGACCATTTTGGGGCGGATGGAGCAGCAGGGGCTGATCAGGCGGGACGAGCGCAAAGCAGTGGGCCTTACCGAGGAGGGCCGAGCGCGGGCGGAGGCCGCGCTGCGCCGGCATCGACTTTCCGAGCGATTTTTGCTTGAGGTGCTCGGCCTGGATTGGATCACGGCGCACGAGGAGGCCCATCACCTGGAGCATGGCATCACGCCGGAGATCGAGGAGCATATGGATGTGGTGCTGGGTCATCCCACTACCTGTCCGCACGGCAATCCCATTCCCGGTGGCGTACCCGATGCGGCCGGCTACTTAAGGGACCAGCACGCCTTCCGCCTCGACGCGGCGGCCGATGGCCTGCCCGTCAGAGTGGTCTGCGTGTCCGAAGTGGTAGAGGACGAGACGGCCCTGCTCCACTATGTTGGACAGAAGGGGCTGCGGCCGGGCGCGGCGCTCACGATCCGCGATCGCGAACCGGGCGGCGCGCTCACCGTGGATCTGGGGGCGCGGACGGTCACCGTGGGCGCCGATCTGGCGCACAAAGTGTGGGTACGCGCCGCTCCAGAAGCAATGGGTGGAAACATGGTACCCTGATCTGGACCCCGGACGGGGGTTGCCCCGCCCCGTCTTCTGGGCTCGGCGCATCAGGTGAGGAGAGCGACGGCGGTGGGCTATCCATTATTTGTTTTCGTAATCAGCAGCATTTTCTTTCTCGCGGTGGCGCGCCAGTACGTGCAGCGTAGGCGGCCCCACCAACTAGCCTGGGCGCTATCGCTGGCGTCGGCGGTCGGCGGCTCGTTTGCATACGTGATTTTCTTGGCGGCCGATAAGTCCGAGCTGGCCTTCCGCCTCTACTACGTATTCGGGGCCCTCCTTACCGCACCTCTGCTCGGTCTGGGCAGCATTCTGATCATTTCACGCGACGCGCGTGCCCTGGAGCGGGCACGCTGGGTTATCTATATAGTGAGCGCGGCGTGCGTCGTGGGAACCCTGGTCCTCTTGACCAACCCCATCGATCTCAAGGTTCTGCACCAACTGAACGGCGGGCCGGGCACGAATCCTGACGTGTATACGGCGGCTTCGGGCAAGGCCTTCGTGATCGTGCTCAACATCTTCGGTGCTGTCGCCGTGGTCGGCGTGGCTATATATTCGGCGTGGCAACTCTACAAGCGACACGGTTCGCGTCGTCTGGTGGCGGCGAACGTCGTGATCGCGTTGGGCACCTATGTCATTTCCCAGGCAGGGGGAATGGCTCGCACGGATCACGGTGTGGGCTTGTTCTGGCTGACCATGGCCATCGGCTGGGTCGTCTTATTCTCCGGTTTCCTGCTCACCTTCAACCTCCATCGCGATGTGCCGGCACCGGCGGCAGCGGCGCCGGCCGTTGCCCGATCCTGACTGAATCCAGGTTTGTTCCGCGGGGCGAGGGTGGTGTGACCTTGCGCCCGCGCCGGCGGTCGCGAGGTAGATATGAGGGCAACCGCGGTCGCGGGGTGGCTCCGGGGTCTGCCCCCTTACTCTCGGGGCCGCCTTACCTCGTACAGCAGGATGGATGCCGCTACCGCCAGGTTGAGCGAGCCGGCCGTGCCCTGCATGGGGATTCGTACCGTATGACCACAGGAGTCAAATAGCTCGGGCGGGAGACCTCGGCCCTCACTGCCCAGCAGCAACAGGCACGGCGTCGGCAGGGGCGCCTCCCAGTGCGCACGCTCGGCACGCTCGGACGTGCCGATCACTGCTACCCCGTGCGACTTGGCCCAGGCAAATACGGCAGCGGCTCGCTCGCAACGGACGATCGGTACGCTGAAGATCGTGCCCATACTTGCCTTTACCGCGGTGGGATGGTAGGGGTCTGTCGCATTGCCGACCACGATCAGACCACTGCCTTCCACCGCGTCAATGGTGCGAAGAATGGCGCCGAGGTTGCCTGGGTTGCCAATTTCGTATAGGGCAACGTAAACAGAGCGCCGATTCGGCCGCAGCGTCTCGATGGGTGCGGGAGCGGCGCGCACGATCGCCGCGAGTCCTGACGGATGGTCTCGATCGCAAAACCGGGCAAAGACTGGTGCGCTGAACTCCGCCACGCGGATGCCCCGGAGCTGGGCGTCGCGGACCGCCGATGCCGCCGCGTCGCTGGTCAGCAAGTCGGGAGCGGTGAGGAGTACCTCGATATCGACCCGCTGGTCGAGCGCCTGCCATACCGGTCGGATGCCCTCAACTAAAACCGCGCCCTGCTCCTCACGAGCCTTGCGTTGAGCCAGCGACCGCGCGCGCCGCGCCAAGTCGTTTCCGTGGCTCGTGATCGGCACCGGAGAATCCGTGTCCAATGGCAAGATTCTATCTTGATCCTTCCCAGATCCCGCTTCTTTAGCGCGTTCTGGATTGCCCCACTCGGCTTCGGTCAGTGGGCTAATACGAAGGGGCGCGCGGGCGTCTGCCGGGCCGCCTCCACCAGCGCACCGAAAAACCCAAGCCACCGTGCATCATTTTGATACAGATGCTCGGGGTGGCACTGGACGGCAACCACGAAGCGCGCGTCGGCAAGCTCAATCGCTTCCACCGAGCCGTCACCCGATCGAGCAGTGACCACGAAGCCGGGAGCGACCATATCGACTGCCTGGTGATGCATACTATTCGCCTGGATGCGGTCGGTGCCGAGAGCCGCCGCCAGCCTGGAGCTTGGCTCCAGGGAAAGAGTATGGACGGGCCGCGGCGGTTCGGGGTTAGAAGCGCGGTGATCTTCTCCGCCGGGGCGCTGGAGCGTGAGATCCTGAATCAGGGTGCCGCCCCAGGCAACATTGATCAGTTGGATTCCACGGCAGATACCGAGAATGGGCGTGGTCGAAGACCGGGCTAAGTCGGCCAGGGCGAATTCGGTGGCGTCACGGTCCTCATCGATCCGCTCGCAGCCCTCGTGAACCGCTTGCCCATAGCGTCGCGGGTGGATATCGACGCCGCCCGTGAAGAGCAGGCCGTCGAGCCGGGGGAACACAGCCGCTGCTGCCTCGGGGTCTCCGAGGCTGGGAATCAGGACCGGGCTGCCGCCCGCCGCCGCGATGGCGCGGCAGTACACGGCGCCGACCGTGAATCGGTCCATGGTGCCGGATTCCGCCGCCGTAATGGTCGAGGTGGTCAAGCCGATCAGCGGGCGCATATGGGCTCCAAACTACTGCGATCGGTCGCCGAAAACCGCCGGTTTCGTTGATTTCAGTGTAGCAGGGACGCCGAGCAGCCGGTCCCGCGAATTCAGTCGCGGGCTGCCGATCACAAAACTTCGGCGCGCCCGCCGAAGCTGGAAATGCAAGAAGGCCGGCGACAATCGCTCCCTCAAGCGTTCGCCGCCGACCTAATGGAGTCCGTGCGCCGGCCTCCTGGTTTCTTACGGAAGAATGCCGGGAAGTCAACCCCCCTCAAGATAGACCTTCCGGCACTCAGTCCGTATGTATACTGTGACAGAATTGGCTCCCATGCACATCCCCCGATAGTTCTATTGCGAGATAGACAAAGGTACTATTGGAGCGTTATTTGGGCGAATCGGGAGCCGAACCGGGCGATCAGGCGCCGGTGTGGCACTTCCCGGCCGTGTGTGGCACTATAATAAACGCACGCGGCGCGAGCTTCCGGATTGGGAGGCAGGGGCGAGAGCGGTCAGGCGCGTTCTCCGCGACGTGGGAGCAGACCGGGCGATGAGTGGGCAAAACGGACGCGGGAGGACTTGATGAAGCATACGATCGCGGTACGGGTAAATGGAAAGTCGCACGAGCACGAGGTTGCCCCTCGGCTATTGCTGGTTCACTATCTGCGCGACACATTGGGTCTAACCGGCACACACGTCGGCTGCGACACCAGCCAGTGCGGCGCCTGCACGGTCATTCTGAACGGGCTTTCGGTGAAATCCTGCACGCTGCTTGCGGTGCAGGCCGATGGAGCCGAGATTCTCACCGTGGAGGGGCTTGCAAAGAACGGGACACTGCATCCCTTGCAGCAAGGGTTCTGGGAAAAGCACGGCCTGCAATGCGGGTTCTGCACCCCCGGCATGTTGATGTCGGCCTACAATCTGCTCAATCGCAATCCCGACCCATCGGCGGATGAGATCCGCCATGCTCTTGAGGGAAATCTGTGCCGCTGCACCGGCTACCACAATATCGTGGCGGCGATCCAGTGGGCGGCGGAGGAGATGCGAACCGGAAGCCAGGTCGCGGCGGGTTAGTCTCGATGTCCACGATTCGGTGACCCCGGCATGCGTATGCGGAGAGGAGAGCGTACATGGCTGCCATTGCACCGCTCATCGGCCAGAGCGTCAAGCGCAAGGAGGATCCGCGCCTCATTACCGGTCAGGGGCGTTACCTCGACGACATCCATCTGCCTCGTACAGCCCACGCGGTGGTGCTGCGCAGTCCTCATGCGCATGCCAGAATTATCTCCATAGACAGCAGCCGGGCCGAGGCGCTGCCGGGCGTGGTGGCTGTGTACACCGGGGCCGACCTCAAGGACACAGTGAACCCCCTGCCCTGCGCGTTCCCGGCTGGGGGGACGCAAACCAACTTGCCTCCGCATCGCGCGCTAGCAGTGGACACGGTGCGCTACGTCGGCGATGGCGTGGCGGTAGTAGTGGCGGAGGACAGCTATATTGCTCAGGATGCTCTGGATCTAATCGATGTCGAGTACGAGGTTCTTCCGGTGGTGGTGGATGCCGAGAAGGCGCTCGCTCCGGGGGCGCCCCAGCTGCATGAGGAGGCGCCCGGCAATCTGTGCATGCAGTGGACGGCGGGTGACAAGGAGAAGACCGACCAGGCGTTCGCCGACGCCGAAGTCGTGGTCAAGCACCGCATCGTCAATCAGCGCTTGATCGCTAATCCCATGGAGACGCGGGGGGCACTCGCCAATTACGATCCCGGCACCGAAGAGTTCACTCTTTGGTGTACAAGCCAGAATCCGCATGTCCACAAGTTGCTGCTGGCCGCCTTCGTACTCGGCATCCCCGAGCATAAAATGCGGGTAATCGCGCCCGAGGTTGGGGGCGGTTTTGGCAGCAAGATCTTCCTGTACCCCGACATGGCCATTGTCTGTTGGCTCGCCAGGAAACTGACGCGTCCCGTAAAGTTCGTGGAGACCCGCTCCGAAAACTACGTCGCCTCGCAGCACGGCCGAGACCACATTCAATACGTCGAGCTGGCGGCGAAACGCGACGGCACGGTGACCGGGCTTCGCGTGCGGTCCCTGGCAAACCTCGGCGCCTACCTCTCGACTGCCGCGCCCGGCATCCCGACCACCCTGTTTGGGCGCCTGGTTTCCGGAGCCTACCGCATTCCGGCCATCTCGGTGGAGGTGGACGGGGTGTTCACCAACACGCCGTTGGTCGATGCCTATCGGGGAGCGGGACGCCCCGAGGCGACCTTCCTGACCGAGCGCATGATGGACCTCCTTGCCTATGAGTTGCACATGGATCCGGCGGACGTGCGGCGGAAGAACTTTATCCCGCCCGAGGCGTTCCCCTATTCACCCGCCGACCTGGGCCTGGTCCCGTATGACAGCGGCAACTACGCGCCCGCGCTCGATCTGGCGCTCGAAGTCGTAAACTATCATGAACTACGCCGCGAGCAGGCCGAAGCACGGAAGCAGGGCCGTCTGCTGGGGATCGGGCTGAGCAGCTACATCGAGATTTGCGGACTGGCCCCCTCGGCCTGGATGCAGCGCCAGGGTTGGGGCGCTCCGCTCTTCGAGAGTGCGCTCATCCGCGTGGTGGCCACGGGCAAGATCACCGCCATTACCGGCTCATCCTCCCACGGCCAGGGTCATGAAACCACCTTCGCCCAGATTGTAGCGGACCAATTCGGCGTGGGCCTGGAGGACGTGGAAATTATCCACGGCGATACGCAGGGTGCACCGTTTGGACTGGGAACTTACGGCAGTCGGAGCCTGGCCGTGGGTGGCGGCGCCATGGTCCGTTCGATCGAGAAGATCAAGGAAAAACTGATCGCAATCGGCGCCCATCTTCTGGAGGCGGCGCCCGAGGATGTGGAATACGCGGATGGTGGAGTAAGGGTCAAGGGCGCGCCCGGGCGCAGCAAGTCCTTCGGTGACCTGGCAATGGCGGCGTGGATGTATACGTCGCTCCCCACTGGTATGGAAGCCGGGTTGGAGGCGACCAGCTATTACGATCCGCCGGACTGCACGTTTCCGTTTGGTACCCATGCTTGCGTAGTGGAAGTTGACCCGGACACCGGTAAGGTGACAATCGTTCGGTATGTCGCGGTGGATGACGTCGGGACGGTGATCAATCCCATGATCGTGGATGGCCAATTCCACGGCGGCATTGCCCAGGGTATCGGCCAAGCGCTTTACGAAGGCGCCGTGTATGATGATGATGGGCAATTGAAATCCGGCTCGATGATGGATTATGCCGTGCCCAAGGCATCGTTCTTACCCATGTACGAAACACATCGCACGGTCACGCCATCGCCGCACAGTCCGTTTGGGGCCAAGGGCGCGGGTGAGGCGGGGACGATCGCCTCCACTCCCGCCGTGGTAAACGCGGTGGTGGATGCGCTGTCGCACCTTGGCGTGCGCGATCTTCAGATGCCGATTACGTCGCAACGCGTATGGTCGGCGCTTCAGGCGGCAAAGTAAGGAGAAGTCATGTATCCGGTAGAGTTTGAGTACCAGGCCCCCGGCACGGTGGCCGAGGCGGTGGCCCTTCTGGAACAGAACGAGGACGCCAAGATTCTGGCCGGAGGACATAGCCTCCTGCCCATGCTCAAGTTGCGCCTCTCGCAGCCTTCCCTAGTGGTGGATATTGGACGGATTCCCGATCTCTCCGCCATCACCGAGGAGGGTGATTCGCTTCGGCTTGGCGCGATGACCACGCAGGTGATGATTCAAGATTCCGATCTGGTACGCCGACGCGCGCCTTTGCTGGCCGAGACCGCCAGCCACGTGGGTGACCCCCAGGTACGTAACCGGGGCACGATCGGCGGCACGCTGGCGCACGGCGATCCGGCGGCCGACCAGACGGCGGCCTTTCTCGCTCTGGGCGGCAGCGTCGTGGTAGTGGGACCGTCGGGCGAGCGCGAAATCGCCGCCGATGACCTGTTCCTCGATATGATGACCACTGCTCTGGAACCGAATGAGGTGCTGATCAGCGTGCGCGTGCCGGTGCAAGGCGCCCATACCGGGTCCGCCTACGAGAAGTTCGCCAATCCGGCCTCAGGTTATGCCATCGCCGGGGTGGCGGCGGTGATTACGCTTGGCAACGACGGAGTTTGCACCGGCGCTCGCGTGGCGATCACCGGAGTGGGCAGCAAGGCGACGCGCGCTTCCGGTGTGGAAGCAGCCTTGCAGGGCAAGCGCCTGGACGATGCCGCCATTGCCGAGGCCGCCGAGCACGCCGCCGAGGGGTTGAGCCTGATCTCCGATCTTCACGCGAGCGAAGAGTATCGCGCCCACCTGGCGAAGGTCTGTACGCGACGGGCCGTGACGCGCGCCGCTGCGCGGGCCGCGGCGGGAAGCTGAGTTCAATGCCGGACAAAAGCCTATCGGATCCGGTACACGAGCGGCCGGGGAATCTATCCCCGGCCGCCGTGCTCAGTATCGATGCCTTGCAGGATGCCCTGTTGGCCCGTGCCTATGTAGCGGATCGCGGACTTGCTGTCGCCCTGCACCTCAGCTTGCGCCTGGGCAAGCCGCTGCTCCTGGAAGGCGAGGCCGGCGTAGGCAAGACGGAGACAGCAAAAGTGCTGGCCGATCTGGCGGGCGCCCGTTTGATCCGGCTTCAGTGCTACGAGGGCCTGGATGTAAATACGGCGGTCTACGAGTGGAATTACGCTCGTCAGATGCTGGAGATTCGCCTCCTGGAAGCGCAGGGGCGCGTCGATCAGGAGTCGCTGAAGGATGTGTTCAGCGGCGAATTCTTGGTTCGTCGGCCCCTGCTTCAGGCCATAGAGCACAACGATCCGGTGCCGCCGGTTCTGCTGATCGATGAACTCGATCGGGCGGACGCCGAGTTCGAGGCTTTTCTGCTCGAACTGCTCTCGGACTTCCAGATCACCATTCCCGAATTGGGTACGCTCACCGCACCGGTGCCGCCCATTGTCATACTTACCTCCAATCGCACCCGCGAGGTACATGACGCGCTGAAGCGGCGTTGCCTCTACCACTGGATTGACTATCCGAGCATGGAAAAAGAGCGGCAGATTATCGGTCTGCGCGTGCCCGAGGCCGCCGGCGCGCTGGCGGGCCAGGTAAGCGCCTTCGTCCATCGCCTCCGTACGATGGATCTGTATAAGCAACCCGGTATCGCGGAGAGCCTCGACTGGGCGCGTGCCCTGGTCGCGCTCGATCAGAGCACGTTGTCAGCAGAGGTGGCTGATGAAACGCTGGGGTGCGTCCTGAAATATGAAGAGGATCTACACCGAATCAAGGGGGGTGCCGTCCGCACCATCCTGGCCGAGACGGCGGCGGGCGCCTGACCGGGGACGACATGGTGACGGTACTGGATGAGGCAATTGAGGCGGCCGGCACGAACCTAGTGGGGCGGGTAGCCAAGTTCGCCCAGCTCTGTCGCGCCCAAGGGTTGCCTATCGCTACGGGCCAGGTGATCGATTGCTGCCGTGCATTGCACTGTATCGAGATCGCCGACCAAACCGAGTTCTATCAGGCGTGTCAATGCACGCTTTTGACCCGGCACATTGATGAGCCCCTGTTCTCGTATCTGTTCGCCCGGTTTTGGCTGGGCCGCGACGTACGACCCCTCTCGATCATCGATCGAGAGACTCATTCTGCCCTGCTCGACAAGCAGGATCCCAACCAAGTGGGGGCGCAGGCGGGAGGGGCCGAAGCACAGGCCGTGCGACTCCTGATCGATATGCCGGAGAGTGAAGCCGTAGACGAGGAACCCGAAGCCGAGGATGACTCCGCGCCCGATCAGACCGCCGCCTATAGCGCGCGTGAGGTACTGCGACAGCGTGATTTCTCGCAGCTGGAAGCGGCGGAAATAGCCGAGGTGCGACGTTTGATCGCCCTGCTTCGCTGGCAGCCTGCCACGCGGAAGCTCCGGCGAACCAAACAGGCCGCCAAGGGGCCGCGATCGGATCCCAGGCGGGCGTTCCGCCTCAGCCTAGCCACGGGCGGCGAGATGATGTCGCTGCCTCGTCGCGTTCATCGACGAAAGCCTCGGCCTCTCGTGCTGATTTGCGACATCAGCGGTTCCATGGAGCGGTACACGAGCTTGCTGCTCCGCTTCCTCCACGCGCTACGCCAGGGGCGAGGTGGGGTGGAGACTTTCGTCTTCGGTACCCGGCTAACCCGGATCACCCGCCAACTGCGGAGGCGCGACACTGATGCGGCGCTGGCGGAGGTAGCCTCCGAAGTGGTTGATTGGGGGGGCGGTACCAGAATTGGCGACTCGTTGGCCACGTTTAATCGGCGTTGGGGGCGCCGCGTGCTTGGGCATGACGCGGCGGTGGTAGTGATCAGCGACGGCTGGGATCGGGGCGAGCCCCAGGTTCTGGCGGCCGAGATGGCGCACCTTCAGCGCCTTTCGCATCGCCTGATCTGGCTCAATCCACTGCTGGGTCTGGCAGGCTACGAGCCTCTTACCCGTGGGATGAGAGCGGCTTTGCCCTTCGTGGATGACTTCCTGGCTTCACATAATCTTGCCAGCTTGGAGCAACTGGGCGCCTTCCTCCGCGATCTGGACGATCAGCGGCCGGAACGCGGTCATCGCACCAGAGAGGTAACTCAGTAAGGGCGCGCCGCGACGCGCCCTTACCGCGTGACTTGGATCTAGGCTTGCCAGTTCGCGTCGGCGGCGTGGTGGGGCGACTGTGCGGTGATTTGCATCAGTTCGATGCGATTCCCATCGGGGTCGGTCACCCAGTACTGGTAGTTGCCGTCCACCCCTTTGGTGGGGCCACCCTCGATCATCAGGCCACGATCGCCCAGCGTCTTGACCTCGGCATGAATGTCATCGACGAGTAGGCAAAAATGATTGTAGCCCGCGTCAGCTCCAGGTTGAGGGCCGACCTTCTTGGCGCCGGGAAACAGCTCAACGAAGTGACCGGGCGCGATTTGAAGGTAGACGATCCATGGCGACGGTTGGCCCTCGGTATCAAGACGGAACGCCTCGCGTAAGCCGAGGATACCGCAGTAGAACTTTAATGAACTGTCGAGGTCTGTCACCCGAAACGCAGTGTGGCCGATTCCCGTGATCACGCTGTCTCCTCTCAATCCCACAGGGGACGCTCGTCCCGGTTTCGTCCGGGAATGTTCCGACACGGCCTCACCTTACAGCTACGCCTAGCCGAGGTGGCGATCCTCCGCGCCCTAGACCTATCCCAATGGCAAGTGCGTACTCTGTTGCTGTTCGAGGAGGTCTTCCTGCTCGGCGCGGCCATTTTGGGGGGGATCACGGCCGGCCTGCTGACCACGCGCTTATTCCTCCCCTACCTGCCGGTTGCCGCGAGCGTCGTGCCGCCGTTCGTCGTCGCGATGCCGTGGCTCGCGGTGGGCGAGTTCGTGCTGACTGTGCTGCTGGTATTCGTGCTCGTGCTCAGTCTGCACGTTTCGCTGCTGTTGCGGGCGGAACTGGGCGGCGTTCCGCGGCTGGGAGACGGCTAAGGCCGCTCTACCCGCCGCGCTTACCGGCAAGTGGCTGAGCAGCACTCGCATCAACCCGGCAAGGACAGGACTACATCTCACCCTCGGAATCGACCCTTTCAAGATCGCGGTTTGGGTCTCGATTCGGCCACCACCAATCGAAGAGGGATCGACCACCGCCAACCACCAGGTTGTCCGTTACGTTGATCACACCGTCCGTGCCGCGGGCCATAGCAATGACCGCATCCTTGGTCTCCTGATTCGCCACGTGCCCGGTCAAGGTTGCCGTCGCGCCCTGCACAGCCACGTTTATTGGCAGGGCATCCGGCGCCATCCTCGCTTGAATCGCCGATTCGATGGCACGGGCGATGCGCTGGTCTGGGCTAAGGGTACTGTCATCGATCATGGACGGACCTCCAACCATCAACCGTTCGGCTCCGCGCCGGTTCGATCCGACGCGAAGACGCGGCCAAACGACACGTGTGACCACAGCCTTATGTCCATCATGCCGAAGTAGGCAACAGGCGGCATCGCGCGTTCGGATGAGCCATACCGAGCGGCGGTCTAGTCCTGCTTCCTGCGGTATTAAAAGCCAAACCTACTCACTCTCAATGTCACCCCCCTTGTGCCGGTTCTGCGATGCGTGCCAGACATGTATGATATGGACTATGTCGTCGACCACTGCATACTCGATCACGTATGGTAGCCGAGGCACTGCCAACTCCCGGTGGCCAGACCTCGTGCGGTGTCCACTTTCGGGGAACGTCCCGAGCCGTGCCGCCGCTTGCGCTACGCGATGGAGTACAGCATAGGCGCGAGCCGGAGTGCTGTGCGCCGCTATATAGGCATGGAGGGCATCGCGGAGCCTCCGGTGCCCAGACTACAGGCGTTTCACCCACTCAGCCTCCTGGTCGATATCTTGCTCTGCTTTCGCGACTTCCTCAGGTGTGAGCAGTCCGGCCGCACGATCACTTTCCATACGTGCTTCCACATCACGCTCAACCTCAAGTTGTGTCTTCCATCCGGCTGTACGCTGCTCTCGTGTCAATGGATCCACGGCGCGTAGTTCGAGCGGAATAGGGTCGATTCCTACCGTCTGACCAACCTGAAGCCCACGGGCCTCCAACTCCTCGCGTGGAATCGTCACGACATAGCTATTGCCGGCTTTCCATATCTTGGCGACGATCATCGCATTCCCTCCAAATGTAGTTACGGTGATTACAGCTTACCCTCGATTGTCTCATTGCGGGAAGGCCGCCCATTTTCAGAGGCTAACCTAGAACCGGTCATCCACATGCTGCCCACTTTCCTGAGCGGGGCGGTTACGCAGCCGATGTCGCCCAAAGGATCAACCTAGTGACGCCACCATCGGGTCCACCATCGCGGACGCCTCTTGATGCGCTTAACCGCCTGGCGTTGCTCAGCGACAATCTCGCTGCCGAGGGACACGCACTCATCGCAGATGAACACGCCACTCGGCCCGGCGAACAGGCGATCCGCCCGGGATTTGTACCCGCGGCAGAACGAGCACCGGTACTCAAGCCGCTCATCATCCATGGCCGTCATCGCCTCGTCCTGGTCACCACTTCGCGCCCGGTGCCGCATCCCCCAAACGCCGTCGCGCGAGCACCGGAGTGGGAATCGTATTTGTGGCCTTCCAAAACATATACGGACAGGTATTACACCGTCCGTGTAGGGCTGGACTTGCCGGGCACTGCAAACGTGGCCCACCTTGACGTCGTCTGCATCGCCGGCCGCCATGCATTATCGAGCCCTACGCGACGGCGCCGGCCAGCGTGCCCGACGCGGTGAACAGCGCCAACGCGACGATCCAGAGGACGGCGATCGGCTCGTTCACCCAAATGTAGAAATCGAGTGTACCCGCCACCGCGACCACCAGCAGGCTGCAGGCGGCAAGGGCCTGCCATCGCGGAAGCACCAATGCTCTCGGCCGTGCGACCACCCAGCGGAGATCGGGGGTTTGAGCCGGGCCAATTCCAGACTGCAAGGCGATATCCGAAAGACTAGCCGAGTGATTTCGCTGCCCGGGACCCCGGTCGCTCCAGCTGGCCCGCCTCAGGCGCGCCAAGGGCGCTGCTCGTATGGCACCCGGCGGGGAGGTAGTGCGCGGCCTCCAACGGCGGGCTGCCAGACTCAGCAGAGGGGCCAGCATCAGGATGAGCCAGGGGATCGCGCCCAGCGGGCCCAATTCGGCTTGCGCCAGGAGGTACGTATTATGGACCGGAAGCGACGAGGTCTGAACGCCGGCCTGAGAAGGGAGGAAGCGGTCCGCGGCGAGCGCGAAGTTATTGCCGCCAACCCCGGTTAAGGGGCGCCATGCGATGACCTTGAAAGAGAGTTCCAGCAAGGAGATCCGCTCCACGATCGAGGTTTCCTCCAGCCGATTACTGGTCGGCTGGAGACGCACGCTCACTGCCTCCCATTCGGCTGGGAGGAGCACGGCCAGGGCCAGCGTGATGGCCAGCCCGGCGAGGAGTGTACGTCCTACAATGCGTCCGCGGTCGGCGGTACGTTGGAGGACCAAATAGATGCCGCCGGCCGCGAGGCCCAGCCACGCCGACCGTGAGAGGCTCAACAGCACGCCCGCGGCGATCAGTGTGATGCTTAGCGGCACGAGCGTCCGGCGCAACGCGGCGCCTAGCCGCTTACCCCGCGCTTGGAGCGTGCCTCCGGGCCGCTCCGCTGCCGTAAGCAGCCCGAACATAAGGGGCAGGCCCGCGGCAAGGAGCCCGCCCATCACATTGGGGTGCGGCAATACCCCGTAAGGACGCAATATGCGCGTGCCCTGTACCAACACCACCGCAGTACCGGAAGTGGCGCGGAGCATGGTCGGCTCGTACAGCCAGCGCCATCCCAAGGGATTTTGGTGGATCGCCTGTGCGCCGGCAAGGAGCCCATTGAGGCAAAGACCGGGCGCGAGCCAACGAGCGAGCGTCGGCGCCGTGAGTCGGCCTGCGGCAAGGGCGCGATAGAGGTAGAGATAGAGTGCGGTAAGCCCCCCTGAGCGGACGGCAAAGTGCATCGCCGCGGCGCGGTCCGCCGCCGAAAAGATGGCCAATCCTGAAGCCAGGGTGAACACAAGCAGTGCCCCACTCACCCAGCGGGGTTGAAGCATCACGCGATCCCGGCCGGTCAACAGCGCGCCTACCCAGCCGACCAGGATCCCGACCAGCAGGAGGTCGGCGAGGTCAAAGCCGGTATTGAGTAGGCCCGCCGGTGGAGCAGGCAGCCCGATGCTGCTGAACGGCCAATGCGGGCCCCATGCCAAAGTCAAAAGCAGGGCCAGGCAGCAGGCATCCGCGAACCGTAGGCTAAAGATGCCGGCTCGCAACGTCACCAACGATCACGGGCAGCCGTACCCGCCGCTCTAGTGCATTCTTCGATCATCCTGGATCCTCTTGCCCCGACGCATTTTCCGTATATACGCGGATAATTACGGTGTAGGTGGACTATAGTGAAGAACTGGAGAGCTCGACATCGCCGATAATGAAGCGCACGAGCCCCATGGGTAGGCGCACCTGACCCATCCCGACCGGGAGTGGCGTAACGGCGCCGTCCAGGTCGCGGATCGAACCTCCCTGACCGTGCAGGGCAATCGATACGGTACGAGATTGGCCGGGGCTCCAGAGCGCCAGCACCGCCGGCTGCGTGCCCGACGGTGCGGAGCGCACAGCAAACAGCCCTGGCGGTGCGGCCGGAACTTCGACGACGTGCCAATCACCCAGCACGGAGGCCAGGACGGCCAGGGCCTGGTAGGAAGCCTTTTCGCTGAAGTCACGTCGCAACAGCCCGTAGTTGTCTTCATGATCGTCGGCCGACAGCCCGTCGTTGCGGGCGTCGTACCAGAAGTAGTTCTCCACGCCGGCGATGCGGCTCAAAAGGTAGGCGCGGATCAACAGACGAGCCTGCTCCAGGTCATCGATAGTCGGATTACGATAGTCGCTGGCCCAACCCTGTTCGGTAATCCAGATGCGGGATGGGTGACCAGAGGCTTGCACCATGCGTTGCAGCCTACCTACCGTCTCCGTCAGGCCCGCTGCTTCGGGCGAGCGCCTGCCCTCGTAGGGATGGAAGGAGAAGACATCGAAAAGGGGTCGCCGTACGTTCAGAACGCGCTCGATCCAGGCGAGCGACGCTACGGAGGCGGGATTCGAGAGATCGCCCGGCCCGGCGGCGCAGGGGCCGACCACCAGGACGCCGGGATCGACTTCCTTCAGGGTCGCATAGGATGCCGCGAGCAGTTCCACGTACTGCTCGGCCGAGCCGCGCCAGGAGAGCGGCAGGTTCGGCTCGTTCCAGATCTCCCAGGCATCGACCTTTCCGCGATAGCGCGTGGCGATGGTGCGCAAATATTTGGTGAATTCGCTCACCCCTCGTGCCGTGTAAGGGTGAGTCCAGGCGGGCCAGGCCGTGGGCAGGCCCAGTACTCGCAAGCCGGCGGAGCGGGCGGCGTCGATGGCACGGTCGAGGCGGCGCACACTTACCCGGTTGCCTACCGGGGAAAGCTGCTGCCAATTGAAGTCTTCACGCACCCAACGAACGCCGCAATCCGCGACCTGCCTGGCCAATCGTCCCATCTCCCGAGGCAGTACTCGGCTGCTGAGCGCCGCGTGTACACCCATCCCGGCGAGCGGAACCGGCACGAGGATGTCCGCACCGCGCACCAGGCTGGCCTGTGCCGTGACGACGGCGCCCCTCGCCGTCGCCTGTGCCGCCACCTGTACGACTGGTGGAGTGGGCGAAGAAGCGAGGTTCGGTACGGGGATAAACCGGGTCGCTTGCCCTCCGGCGGACAGGCCAAGCCGCCAGATGCCTCGTGCGAGTGACGCGCCGGCGAGGCCGACCAGACCATAGGCGAGGGTAACCTCGTTTGCCGTGGGCAGCAGATTTTCCACCGTGAGCGTGAAACCGTGGCGCGCCGGTACAGGCGCCGCGTCCAGGCGCAGGCCGTCGGCACGTTGGAGTCGCGTGCGCACGCGCAACCGCCGTAGCCAAACCGTTCCGGTTCGGCGGCCGGGACCAGTAGTCATCAAGATGGCTGCCACCGTAAGGGGAGGCCGAACGATGTGATCGGCCGGGCCGCCAAATACCGTCCAGGCGGGGCCGTCGAGGTCGTGAAGGGTCCGCATGGCCCGTAGGGCGCCCGGTCGATCGAGGCGGGCGATGGTGGTTTGGAAATACTGACCAGTGCGGTCGCGCAGTCGAATAGCTAGACGACGGCCGCCGCCGTCGCTTTCACCCAGCAAGACGACCGCGTCCGGCCTGCCGCGAAAGGCATCCAGGCGATTGGCGATGCCCACGTAAGTAGCTCCGGCTCGAAAGTCGTAGGTCAGGACGCCGCCTTTCCAGTCGCTGTTGCCCGCTACATCGTCATCCTCGAAGAGCAGCCAACCCTCCGCGTCCGAAAAAGACGCTACCGTGTATTCAGTCGCGAACCATGGCTCTGGGGGGCGCGCCGCAATCCTGACCGCGACAGGTAGGGCCGGAACCGCGGCCAGAAAGCTCCGGCGATCTATAGGGAAGTAACAGCCGGCCAAAGGTTCGTTCTCGCTCCAGCGCATCGGCATAAGGCGCCCTCAAACATACCACCTTTCAGCGCCAATTGACCCCGATCATGTCGGCGGTCAGGACGGCGCGGGGATTGCTAATGTCAATCGTACGGCGAGTGCCGGCAGGCAGATCGATGTAGTTGTCATCGAATCGAGTGCCCGTTTCGGCGGTGGACAAATGGACGAAATAGGCGAAATTATCGGTTTGCAGTTCTACCTGCAGGTGATGATCGTCAATCGAGGTGACGTTCATCTCCACTTGAGCGGGTGGGCGATCGAGATCCTTGATCGCCACGAAGAAGTGGCGGTTCGCGAGGAATCGTTGGGCGGTTGATTCCACCCAAAGATAGCGATCCGGCCCGGCCCCTAACTCGGCGGCGCTCCAGCGGCTGACTGCGTGACTCTGCCGCGCCGGTACCTGGATTGCCTGCGATTCGCGGCGGACGACCTCGCCTTTGAAAGTGGTCAATTGGATCGAGATCACATCCTCCAGCCTGCCGGCGCTGTCGTTCGTGATCCACAACTCAAGCGCGCCGTCCGGTAATTCCTTGAAAGAGGCGAGAATCGACGTGAAGACGCGCTTGAGGTAGTAGTAACTCGCCTTTCCGAACCCGTAGTAGTCGAGCACGCTCCAGCTTTGCACCGGCCAGCAGTCGTTGAGCTGCCAGACCAGGGTGCCCGAACAGTGGGGCATCCGCCGTCGGTAGTGCTCGATGCCGAACTTCAGGCCCTCGGCCTGGGCGATCATACTGAAATCGATGTAATCTTCAAGGTTTTCCGGCAGACCGGTCACCCCAAGCATCAGCATATCGCCCTTGTTTTTGGGATTATCTTTGTTGTGATGATCCATTGAGAGGCTGTGGTGGTAGCGCTGGTCCTCCGGAATGACTCGGCGCAGCGTTTCCATGACCGGCGACGCATGCATGCCGAATTCGGAGATGAAGCGCCCCGTATCTTCGGCATAGCGGCGGAACGAGACGCTCTCGGGCGTATTTATGCCGAATGGCTTCTCCCCAAAGCGGCGTGGATAGTTGCCGTGCCAGACCTCCCAGTTGTGGCGATTACCATCCTCGTAACTGCTGAAGTCGTTGCCGCCATACGGGCTGCCCGGCCAGTACGGCGTGTAGCCGTCGTAGGCAGCCACGGCGTCGGGCAGCGTCTCGTTGTAGTAGCGTGAACCGGGGACCGGATAATCCGCCCGGTCCCAGAAGGTCCGGTCATGCAGCCACTGGTTCTCGTTGTTGCCGCACCACAGGGCCAGGCACGGTCTGCTACGCAGGCGGCGAACCTGGTAGGCAGCCTCGGCCGCCACTTCCGCCGCGAAGGCCTCATCGTGCTCCGGATACATAGCGCAAGCGAACATAAAATCTTGCCAGACCAGGATGCCCTCTCGGCCACAGAGGTCATAGAAGATGTCATGCTCATAGATACCGCCGCCCCAGACCCTCAGCATGTTCATATTGGCGTCACGAGCAGCATCGATCAGCATGCGGTAACGCTGGTCGGGAATGGCCCCGACAAAGGAGTCGGCCGGAACCCAGTCGGCGCCCTTGGCGAAGATCGGGACTCCATTGAGCACGAAGCGGAAGAAGCGGCAACCCCGCTCTTGCACATCCACCGACTGATCGAGGACCAGAGTGCGGATTCCCACTCGCGCCTCGTGGCGGTCCAGCTCCAGATCATCCTGGCTCAGGGTGGTGGTGAGCGTGTGGAGAACTGGACTGCCCAAATCGTGCGTCCACCAAAGGCGAGGACGGTCGATCGTGAGGTATGTGCATACCGTCGCCTCACCTTGCTCCCCGCTCAAGTGCAGGGTGGCGGAAGCGACCGGATTTTGCCCTTCCGGGCCGTCGCTCAAATCGATTGTGATGGTGAGCGGAGCGGTCACGGCGAAGCGATGGACATCCACCCGCACCTGGACGACGGCTTGTTCCTGGGTGCGATCGACAGCGGTCGTGGCAAAATGTACGCCGCCGATCGCGGCCCGACGCTGACGGCGCAACTCTACTGGGCGCCAGATGCCGATGGTGGGCAGGCGCGGCCCCCAATCCCAGCCGTAGCCGAACTGCGCCTTGCGCATAGCCACACGCTCGGTATTGCGACCCCAGGTACTGATGTTGAGCCCATTCACATGGTCCAGCGGACGATCGAAGCAGACAGCAAGAGTATTCTGCTCGCCGATGCGCAGTTTGTGCGTGACGTCGAAGACGGCCTCACGGAACATATTGGCGTGCCGTCCCAGTTCCCCGCCGTTCAGCCAGATCGTTGCATAGGTATCCAGACCGTGGAAGACAAGTTGGAGACGCTCGTCGGGCTGCACCGGCTCGGTCGGCCCCTCGAAGTCGAGCCGATACCACCACTCGCGCGTTTCCATCCAGGCACAGGCATCTTCATTCCGGTCGTAGAAGGGGTCCTCGATACGCCCGGCGTCCAGTAGGGCGCGATGTACGTCGCCCGGCACGGCGATAGGGAGCCAGCCGGCATCCAGCGGCTTGATCTGGGCGCCCGCGGCAACCCCTACGCCGGGTGCGTAGTCGCGCAGGTTCCACTGTGTAAACATGTCAATCCTTTCTGGGCCCGGCCGGCGGGGCCGGCGTTCATGCAGATGAGAAAGTGATACCCATATTGCTCCAGTTCTTGTTCTATGCCCAGCATAATCGGCCCGTAAAACGGCTCGGAGGCAAGATTGTCGCTGGAAGTGAGACGGGCAACCGTCATCGCGGCGGTCATCGTGCGGGCCGTACGCAAGGATTGCGCGGCGCCCACTCCCGGCTTCTCGTTCAGGGCACGCGAAACCGTCGCCGCCGTGATCCCGAGATTTGTGGCGATGTCGTTAATCGTCGTCATCGGTACCAGTTTACTCAATCGTTTGCTCAATATTGAGGACAATTCTGCCCATTGTCAAGCCGAGGCGGGGGATGGTGCCGCGCTTCTTTTGAGGACGGGATTTGGTCCCTACAACGAGGGATGCGGGGCGGCTGCCGTCGTGCGGGGCGGCTGAGACGAGGAATCCCTGACTGCCTTCACGGCGGAGACACGGTCCATCGTGGATCGGGGTATCCTTATTGTGAGTAGGCCGAGCAGTCAAGGGGAAATGAGCATGCGTGAACTCGTCGACCAGATCGATCAGTGGCGAGCGGAAGGGAAGCCGGTGGCTGTAGCTACCGTCGTGTCGGCCGAGGGATCGACGCCGCGCCCGCCCGGTGCCAAGATGGCGATGACGCCGGACGGTGGTCTGGCCGGATCGGTGAGCGGAGGGTGCATCGAGGCGGACGTGTTCGAGCACGCTATGGAAGTGATCCAGTCCGGCACGCCGAAACTGGTGCGCTATGGCTTCACGGAGGACATGGCGTTTGAGATCGGACTGGCCTGTGGCGGCGCGGTGAATGTGTTCATCGAGCAGGTTGCCTGATGAATTGGTATGAGAGAGTGGCCGGCGCAATCCGCGCCGGCCAGGCGGTTGGCGTGGCGACCGTGGTGGCCGGCCCTCGCGCCCTGGGCGCCAAGATGCTCGTCTTTAAGGATGGCACGCGGGAGGGTGATCTCGGGTTCGGAGACCTGGACGAGCGGATTGCCGCCGATTGCCGTGCCGCGTTGGAGAATGAGCGAGCCGAGACGCGCACCTACGCATTGAATGGGGCGGACTTCCGGGTGTTCTTCGAGCCGAATGTGCCGCCTCCCACGCTGATCATCGTCGGGGCTGGGCACACTTCCATCCCTCTCTCTGCTATGGCGCGCATTGCCGGGTACCACGTCGTGCTAATCGATGCACGCGCCGCCTTTGCATCGGAGGAACGCTTCCCAGAGGTGGATGAGATCGTGGTCGATTGGCCGCATAAGGTGATGGCTGAGCGGGAGATTGATGCCAGTACCTACATCGCGGTGCTAAGCCATGATGCCAAGTTCGAGGAGCCTTTGCTGCCTATTCTCCTTCGTAGTCCCGCTCGCTATATTGGGGTGATCGGCAGTCGGAAGACGCAAGTTGCCCGCCGGGAACGTCTTCTTCTGGAAGGCTTTCACGATGCCGATCTGGCGCGGTTGCGGGGGCCGATCGGCCTGGATCTGGGAGCGATCACCCCGGAGGAGATTGCGATCAGTATTCTGGCCGAGATGGTGGCGTGCCGGCATGGACGGCCAGGCGGAACGCTCGCCGCGAAACTATCGACCACGGGCAGATGATCGCCGGGATTGTCCTGGCGGCGGGTGCTTCCCGGCGCCTGGGCAGGCCCAAGCAATTGCTCCCGCTCGGCGGCAGGCCGCTGCTGGACTGGGTGCTGCAAGTGATGCGTGATGCAGCCCTCGACCGCGTGGTTCTGGTTTTAGGCCACGAAGCGGACGCGGTGCGGCGCTCGCTGGACCTGAGCGGCATAGATGTAGTGGTGAACACGGGCTACGCGGAAGGCATGAGCAGTTCCATGCGGGCCGGACTGGACGCGCTGGGGCCGGAAGTCGCCGGCGCCGTTGTGGCCATGGGCGATCAGCCTTTTATCGACAAAAGCTTGATCGCGGCACTCCTGACGACGCATGAACGAAGCGGACTACCAATGGTTGCCGTGGACTATGGCGATTATCAGGGTCCGCCCGTATACCTGGATCGCACGGTGTGGCCGGCAGCGGCGGCGCTCAGGGGCGACCAAGGGGCCCGTGCTCTCCTTAAACATCACCCGGAGCGGGTGGCGACGGTGAGGGTGGCTGAGTTTGGCGCCTCACTGGATGTGGATACGGAAGCGGCGTATGCCCAGGCGCTGGGCCGCTTGCAAGGTCGCTAGACGTCTGTCATCATCCATTGGACGTACGTGTCCGCGGCGGCCTTCGCCTCGCGCATATCAGGGAACCGCCGTCTTCAATCCGCGGTTTCCCCCCTTTGCTTTGCTTTAGAAGTGCGAGTCTCCAGGCTCGTCGGCTGCCGACGGCTCTGGAGACTCGCCCTCCCCTGGACGAGCGCGCCCTGCACGAACATGAGGCGTACCTTTTCCACTCCAGGGTGTGCCCTAGCGCTGGCGGATCGCTACCAGACCGGTAGGACACTCCGCATCTTGGGCCGGCCGTGCCGACCAATACTAGTGGAATAGGGACCAAACGCAAGTGACCAAGAAATCTGATATGGCGTCCCGCTATGCCGCCGCTCACGCACGGCGAGAGCAACGACGGCGGGAAGCACGTGTCCGCGATTTTCTTCCTCTGGCCGATGAACCGGCGGCAACCGTACAGCCGAACGCGAGCGGCGCTACGGTACCCACAGGTGGGAGAATGCATTTCCCTTCATTGCGCGGCGATGCCGTGCTCAGTTCGCGCGTGCCGGCAATGGATTATTCCTACCTTCGCGGCGACCTGCTTCGCACCTTGGTCCTGGCGGTGGTTCTATTCGCGGCAATGATTATCCTCTCCTTCATCATTAAGTAGCACGCCACCGGCGGCTCGGGACGGAGGCGGACGAACTGGCTGATTCAATCGGTGCGCCGACAAGCCGCTCACGGGCGGCTCGCCAGGGCGGAGCGCAGGATTGGCGTCGGTCCCTTCCCGCCGTGGAGGCGGTACTGCGGGAGGCCGAGGTTCAGGATGCCCTGACCCTCTTCGGCCGCGGCGCCTTGACCACGCTCGTCCGCGAACAGTTGGACCTCCTCCGGGCTCGTGCCTTACCCGGCACGGATTGTACGCCGGGAGCCATCGCGCGTGTCGCGCTCCGCGAGGCGGAACGACGTTTCGCGCTCAGTCCCGAGCCTGTGGTCAATGCTACCGGGGTCATTGTCCATACGAACCTTGGCCGTGCCCCCCTGAGCGAGGCCGCCATTCAGGCGATCACGCAGGTGGCGGCGGGGTATAGCGCCCTAGAATACGACATCGAGCGCGGCACGCGCGGTTCGCGGAATGATCTGCTTGCTCCACTGCTCAGTCAACTGACCGGAGCGGAAGACGGACTGGTGGTGAACAACGGCGCGGCCGCCGTGCAACTGATCCTGGCGGCGATCGCCAGTGGGCGTGAAGTCATAGTGTCGCGCGGCCAGGCAGTGGAAATTGGGGGCGGCTTTCGCATCCCGGCCATCCTGGCGCAAAGCGGCGCCAAACTGATTGAGGTCGGCACCACCAATCGGACTCGATTGGTGGACTACGCGGAAGCGATCAGCCCGCGCACCGCCGCCATCCTCCACGTCCATCCGAGCAATTTCCGCGTGTCCGGGTTCACCGAAAGCGTCGCCATTGCCGATCTGGCCTCGCTTGGAAAGCAACACGGCATCGCCGTGATCAATGATGCGGGGTCGGGCTGCTTGCTGGATCTTACCCAGTTCAATCTGGCACGCGAACCTCTGGTGCAGGAGAGTATTACGGCCGGCGTGGATCTAGTCAGCTTCTCGGGTGACAAATTGTTGGGTGGACCCCAGTGCGGCATCATCATCGGCGGTTTCGATTACATAGCGCGTGTGCGCCGACACAATCTACTCCGCGCCATGCGCGTGGATAAGATTACCATTGCCGCCCTTCACGCAACGCTTCTGCACTATCTACGAGGCGAGGCAGTTAAACGTATACCGATCTGGCGCATGATCGCGGGCGCGGTCGAGACCATGAATTTCCGAGCTCGTGCCTGGCAAGACGCCTTGCAACAACCACCGGGCGTACGACTTGCCGTGGAGCCCGCTCTTTCCACCATAGGCGGCGGCTCGGCCCCCGGTGAGACACTGCCTTCGAGTGTGCTGACGATCCGCACCACGGCAGCGGGACGGGGCTGGGCGGCCCGACTTGGCGCCGAGTTGCGCCGCACCGCACCCGCCGTCCTGGGCAGGGTGGAGGACGGCGCCTTGCTGCTCGATCCGCGTACGGTGCTGCCCGACCAGGATGTGCTGGTCATCAGGGCACTCCAGGAGTCCTTGGCACGGGTAAAGTAAGCGGCCAAACCCAGTGAGCCGCCTCACTGACTCCCCGCGAATGTACCTGGCCTTCCTGATCGTCGCGGCCCTTTCACTCTCCACCGTGTCGCCTCCGCGGGCGGCCAAAGCCGGAAAGGTGCGGGGGGATGCGAACCTCCACACCGTTTCCGTGCCAAGCCGCGCCCTTGGTCGCGCCACTCCGGTGGATATACTCCTCCCTCAGGGCTATGCGCGCTCGAATCGGCGTTACCCCGTGCTCTATCTCTTGCATGGATTCAGTAACTCCTACGCCTCATGGGCGACGAATACCGATCTGCTCCGCTTCGCGCGCCGTTATTCCTTGATCATCGTGATGCCGGACGGCGGCAACGGATGGTATATCGACGACGCGAACGGCGGCCCCCGTTGGGCGGACTACGACCTTGACGACTTGATCCCGTATATCGACCACCACTATCGAACGATCGCCGCCCGATCGGGCCGCGCCATCGCCGGCCTCTCCATGGGCGGCTTCGGCGCGCTCTCCCTTGCCGCCCACCGTCCAGATCTCTTCATTGCCGCCGCGTCGTTTAGCGGAGCGCTGGATATCGAGCGGCTGCCGGCGTTGGGATTCGGTATCGCCACAGCGTTCGGCCTGAACAACACATGGCTCCGTACTGCCAATAGCCCGCTGGAACTGGCGCTCAATCTCACCACCCTGCGGCTGCTCTACGTGGCGACCGGCACAGGGAAACCCGGCCCTCTGGACGGCGCCGGTGGTCGCGCGGCCGGCACGCTGGAGGCGGCGCTGTATCCCGGCTTCCTCCGCACGGTCGCCGCGCTCAGGGCGGTAGGGGCCACGCCGGTCATCCACATCTTCTCACCGGGTACGCACAGTTGGCCATACTGGCAAGCCGATCTGCACGAGGCGTTGCCACTGATCATGGCGGTCTTTAACCATCCGGTGCCGGCGCTTAAGAGCTGGAGTTATGAGACGGCTGCCGCCTCGGCAACCGTCTGGAGGTATACGATCACGGTCAGCCGGAGCGTGGGAACCAACGGCTTCGTAAGCCTGAGCAAGGTGACGGCAGCCGGCTTTCGCGTGTCCGGCGCGGGGCGAATCACCGTCCACACGGCGCCCCGCTACCGTGCGGGTCACCTCTACGCCATACGGTGGGATGGGAGACCGCTCGCCGCGGTTCGCGCCGACCATACGGGCAGCTTGTTGCTGCGCCTTCCGGTTACGGTGGCCGCGCGAACCGACGTACTCAGCATCGCGCCCTCTTGAGGAGTGGACACGGCCCAGCGGTCCAGCCTGCCGCTTGACGCGAATAGGCCGCTGCCTATATTCTCTGAAGCGGGCCGCTAGCTCAATTGGCAGAGCAATTGACTCTTAATCAATGGGTTCAGGGTTCAAGTCCCTGGCGGCTCACCAGAGGGAACCTCATCGGGAACGGTGAGGTTCTTTGTCATCCTGCTCCATCTTTGACACGTGCGACAGGCCGACTAGGCGAGATGCTTATCTGGAGCGAGATCCCGCCGCCGGTGCAGGCTCATCGCACGTGGGGAGACAGTCCTCCGGCACGCAGCGGCCAAGAGACGGTTTGATGAGGAACAGTGAGATGACAACCGGCCCGCCTGAGGATGCCAATCTGGACGAGGCAACTATTCGCTATCTCAGCCGGATGGGCTGGACTACTACCCAGATTGCTGAAGCCGTCGGCTGCGATCGCGACACCATTCTCCAGGTGTTACGGGACAGCCTGGGCCAAATCGCACAACCGGTTTCCGTACCTCCTCTGACCATCCGGTTGGCGAAGGATGCGCGTCGCCTGCAGATTGTGCTGCCCGCGGATGCCTTGCCGGTGCCTACCGCGGTGCTTCTCGCTTTGATCCGAGCGCATTGCGCGAACCAAAACATCGACGTAAAGCTCACACAAGAAGAGCTGGAGGCGCGATTGCGCACCTGCGTCTATGGTTCCTGGCTAACTATTGGCGAAGCCACGAGTCCCACGCCATCAACCGACGAGCGGATCCGCATATTGGTACCGGTGCTGACCGGACGGAAGAGGAGGAAACACGACGCCGCTGCGTATGCGGTTCAACGTGGTACCGTCCTGGCAGTGCGCGTGGCCGGAGTGCTTGGAGCACCGGGCAGAGACCTCCTGGGCCGCGAGATTCCTCCGCGCACTCCGCGCCCGACGCCCTTACCCAACGGCCCGAACACGCTGATCAGTGAGGATGGGCAGAGTTTGGTCGCCGCCTGCGATGGACTGGTGGTGCTTCGTCAACTCCAGCTTCATGTATTGCCGCTGACAGTCCACAAGGGGGATTTAAAGGCCGAAGACGGCGTACTCCGCGCCGAGGGAGCCCTTATCGTCACCGGCGCCGTTCAAGAAAACGCATCGATCATTGCCGGAGGCGATATTGAAGTGCGCGGTGACGTACACAGTGCGTCCATTCAAAGCGCAACGGGCCACATAGCGGTAGCGGGCGTGATTGAAGGGACCGCGCGCCAACAAAGCATCCTCCACGCCGGTGGGACCATAACCTGCGATCGCGTGCGCCACACGATGCTCCACGCCGGGGTCGATATCGTGGTGCGTTCCAATGCGCATCATACTCGACTGGAGGCTACAGGCGATGTGTACCTGCCTCAGTCCCTGGAGCGCAGCTTGTTTAATGTGAGCCTCGCCGTGGGCGGCGGAGTGGTCGTGCCGGTAGAAATTCTCCCGCCCGAGCCCGATGCACCGAAGGAGCGCCGGCACACACGGATAGCATTGACCGTGCCCGCCGAAATCGCCGAACACGGCCCTCCACCGTTGGTGTTCAGACAATGCATGATCGCCGAACTCAGTCCAGGGGGGACGCGCTGTCAACTGGGGCCCGAAGGTGAGGTGCCGGCTCCTAATTCTGCCGTGCAAGTGAAGTTCGTGCTGCCGGGCTATCATGATCAGATTGTGGTCATTGGGCGCGTCGCCCACGTTGCGGCGCCCGACACGCTGGGACTTGCCTTCGTCCAGATAACTGAACGTCACGCCGATCTGATCATGCAGTGGTATATTGCCCAATTGCGGAATCTCAAACCTCAGGATTTGGGAACCCCCGCCCAACCTTGGGTCCGGCGCTGATGTTTCGGCATGCTCGCGTTGGGAGGTCCGCGCTCCTCCGGAACGCTACCGACCACGTATCTGAGGCACGCCCGCGTGAATGCGGCAGTGACCCCAACACCAAAGGTTCCGACGCCGCGGGAGTCAGGAAGCGAGACGCACCAGCTGGGTCACGAGGGCCTGAAGAGTCGCCTCGGGATCATCGGTGACGCCGCAATGCACCGGAGAAGTCTGAATCATCGTGCTCCGTGGCGCCACCAGCCAGTGAAAGCGCTCCGCCTGGCTGAGCGCGCCGATGGGCCCCGAACCGGCGCCACCTCGGCAGACTGTGGGGATCAGGTCGAGCTGCCGGCGGATCTCGGCGACGTCCAGCTTGGGGGCGATGGCGGCGAGGCGGTGCTCGTCCAGGTCAATGACGGAGCGCAGGAAGCGCGCGGTTCTACAATACATGATCACGCCGGCGTTGAGAAACTCAGCCCGCTCTACCCGCGGCACCACGCGGATAACCGCATAATCATAGGTGTGCAAGGCGGGCATCCTCAGCTCCTTCCGCGAAGGCGCGTGGCGCTTCCAGTCTCTGGGTCAGATAGGCCAGATAGGCGGCTCGGTGCGCCGCGATGTCGTCGAATCGTGGTTCGTCACCGAGCCAGGCATCGGGAATACCGGCAATGATATTCGCCAGTCGATCGGGCGTGAGTATGGGTGCCGACCGTGCATCCTGGGTGGCGATGCTTTCGGCGACCGGCAGCAAGACATGGTCTTTGACGCGCGCAAACGGCGTCCGGCTCCGCGCCATGAAATCATCCCAGCTATGGTGAAAATACAACGCGGCGCCGTGATCGATCAGCCACGGATGTTGCTCATGAAGGAGGATATTGGGGTTCTTCGCGGTGCGATCCACGTTGGTGATG